>NZ_JBIAJH010000010.1:0-220708 GCF_042871845.1 Streptomyces sp. NPDC005533
CCCCCCCCCCCCCCCCCCCCCCCCCCCCCCCCCCCCCCCCCCCCCCCCCCCCCCCCCCCCCCCCCCCCCCCCCCCCCCCCCCCCCCCCCCCCCCCCGCCGACCCCGCCCAAGCGGCGCAGCCAAAGGGCGCCCGGCCCCCACCCCGCCGACCCCGCCCAAGCGGCGCAGCCAAAGGGCGCCCGGCCCCCACCCCGCCGCCCCCGCCCAAGCGGCGCAGCCAACCGGCGCCCGCCCCCACCCCGACCGACCCCCACCCCGCCGACCCCGCCCAAGCGGCGCAGCCGACCGGCAGCCGACCGGCCCCTACCAACGGACGATTCGGGTCATCCCGAGGTCGGATCTTCCCGCCGCTCGGCGGGTGAAGCGTTCGAACCCCGCTTAACGTCGAAGGCATGACGCAGCGGGCGAAGATCGATCAGGACGGGCCGGAGCGACCCGGCGCCGCCATCGACGCGGGCGCGGAGCTCGATCCGGTGCACCCCGTGCGGCCACCCGCGCCCCGGTTCCGGCCCGGCGGGCTGACCACCGCCGAGGTCGCCGAGCGCGTCGCGCGCGGCGACGTCAACGACGTGCCCGTCCGCAGCAGCCGCTCCACCACCGAGATCGTCCGCGCCAACGTCCTCACCCGCTTCAACGCGATCATCGGCGTCCTCTGGGTGATCATGCTCTTCGTCGCGCCGATCCAGGACGGCCTCTTCGGCTTCGTGATCATCGCGAACACCGGCATCGGCATCATCCAGGAACTGCGCGCCAAGAAGACCCTCGACAGCCTCGCCGTCATCGGCGAGGCCAAACCGAGCGTGCGCCGCGACGGCCGGACCGCGGAGATCTCCACCTCCGAGATCGTCCTCGGCGACGTCATCGAGCTCGGCCCCGGCGACAAGGTCGTCGTCGACGGGGCCGTCGGCGAGGCCGAGGGGCTGGAGGTCGACGAGTCCCTCCTCACCGGCGAGGCCGACCCGGTCCTCAAGAAGCCCGGCGACCCGGTCATGTCCGGGTCGTTCGTCGTCGCCGGCGGCGGCGCGTTCACCGCCACCAAGGTCGGCCGCGAGGCCTACGCCGCCCAGCTCGCCGAAGAGGCCTCCCGCTTCACGCTCGTCCACTCCGAGCTGCGCTCCGGCATCTCCACGATCCTCAAGTACGTCACCTGGATGATGATCCCGACCTCCATCGGCCTGATCATCAGCCAGCTGATCGTCAAGGAGAACAACGTCAAGGACTCCATCGCCCGGACCGTCGGCGGCATCGTCCCGATGATCCCCGAGGGACTCGTCCTCCTCACCTCCGTGGCCTTCGCCATCGGCGTGATCCGGCTCGGCCGCAAGCAGTGCCTGGTGCAGGAACTGCCCGCCATCGAAGGGCTCGCCCGGGTCGACGTGGTCTGCCTCGACAAGACCGGCACCCTCACCGAGGGCGGCATGGACGTCACCGAGCTGCGCCCCCTCGGCGGCGCGGAGACGGCGTACGTCAAGAAGGTGCTCGGCGCGCTCGGCGAGTCCGATCCGCGACCCAACGCCAGCCTCCAGGCGATCATCGACGCCTACCCCGACAGCGCGGAGTGGCGCTGCACCGAGTCGCTGCCGTTCTCCTCCGCCCGCAAGTACAGCGGCGCCAGCTTCAGCGAGGGCGACGGCGAGAACAACACCTGGCTGCTCGGCGCCCCCGACGTACTGCTCCCCGCCGGCGACCCGGCCCTCGACGAGATCAACGAGCTCAACGAGCAGGGCCTACGGGTCCTGCTGCTGGCCCGCTCCGGCCGCGAGCTCGACGACGAGGACGTCGCCACCGGGGTCCGGCCGACCGCCCTGGTCGTCCTGGAGCAGCGGCTGCGGCCCGACGCGGCCGACACCCTGCGCTACTTCGACGACCAGAACGTCCACGCGAAGGTCATCTCCGGCGACAACGCGGTCTCCGTCGGTGCGGTCGCCGGCAAGCTGGGGCTGCCGGGCGCGGAGAACACCGTGGACGCCCGCAAGCTCCCGACCGAACAGGCCGACATGGCGCGGGTCCTCGACGAGAACACCGTGTTCGGACGCGTGACCCCGCAGCAGAAGCGGGACATGGTCGGGGCCCTCCAGTCCAAGGGTCACGCGGTCGCCATGACGGGCGACGGCGTCAACGACGTGCTCGCCCTCAAGGACGCGGACATCGGCGTCGCGATGGGCTCGGGCTCGGAGGCCACCCGCGCCGTCGCACAGATCGTCCTCCTGAACAACAGCTTCGCGACCCTCCCCTCGGTGGTCGCCGAAGGCCGCCGCGTGATCGGCAACATCACCCGCGTCGCGACCCTCTTCCTGACCAAGACGGTGTACTCGGTCCTCCTCGCGATCCTGGTGGTCTGCTCGCAGGTCGAGTACCCCTTCCTGCCGCGCCACCTGACGCTGCTGTCCACGCTCACCATCGGCATCCCGGCCTTCTTCCTGGCCCTCGCCCCGAACAAGGAGCGCGCGAAGCCGCACTTCGTGAAACGGGTGATGCGGTACGCGATCCCCGGCGGCGTCATCGCGGCGACAGCCACCTTCATCAGCTACCTGATCGCCCGCCACCACTACACCGGCCCGGGCGCCCTGGAGGCCGAGAGCAGCGCGGCGACGCTCACGCTGTTCCTGACCTCGATGTGGGTCCTGGTGATCATCGCCCGCCCGTACACGTGGTGGCGGGTGGCCCTGGTCGGCGCGATGGGCGCGGCCTTCCTGATCGTCCTCGCGGTGCCGTGGCTCCAGGACTTCTTCCAGCTCAAGCTGGAGGGCACGACGATCCCCTGGATCGCGGTGGCCGTCGCCGCGGCCGCCGCAACGCTGATCGAGTTCACCTTCCACTGGGTGAACCGCAAATTTCCGGCCTAGTTGACTCGTTGTTCGTTTGTCAGTGTGAACCGGTGCACCTTCTGAAAGATTGCGACTGACTACCGTCGTATTCCCAGGGGGGAACCAGCACATGGCACCTCGCGCATTACCGGCAGCGGCCCTGGCCCTGGCCCTGGCGCTCGGCCTCGCGGCCGCCGCGCCGGCGGCCGCCGCGCCGGACCCGGCGACACCGAAGCTTTCGACACCCCGCACCAGCCCCACGCCCGGCTTCGCCGGTGACAACAGGTATTCCGACTGCGACACCGACCCGAATTCCGGGGCGGGAGCCGGCTGGGTCGGCCTGTCCGACGTCACGGCCACCGTCAGTGCCGTCTCGCCGTCGGGCGCCCGACTCCAGACCACGTTCCAGCTCTGGGACACCTCGTACGGGGGCAGCCGGACCGACCACCCGACCTCCTGGTCCACGGTCCCCGAAGCCGGCACCACCTTCGCCCGCGACCTCCTGAAGGACGGAGGGCAGTACGCCTGGCGCGCCCGCACCACCGACGGGAATCTGACCAGCCCGTACACGGCTTGGTGCCATTTCCGCGTGGACCACGCGCCGCCGACCGCCGAGGTCACCACGGACGCCTCCCCCAAGAAGGTCGGAGAGGAGGCGACCTTCACTCTGAAGGGCACCGACACCGGCTCGGAGATCGCCTGCGCCCGATGGCAGCCGACCGGGACGTTCAGCAGCGGCTGGCGTTGCTCGGACGAGGCGACCGACTCGCATGTCGTCCGGCTCACCGACGGTGCGCTCGACATCAAGGTCAAGCCCACCACTTGGGGCAGCCAGTCCGTCTACCTCCAGACGATGGACAACGCGGGCAACGTCTCCCAGCCGGCCAAGGTGGACTACTACGCACAGCCGGACACCGCCCCTGCCGCCTTCGGTGACATCGACGCCGACGGCAGGCCGGACGTGCTCGTCCCGGATGCCGCGGGCCATCTCCGCAAGTGGGGCTCGAACCCGCAGGACACCCCGAGCGCGCACCGGCAGGGTGCCCCCGGAGGCGGCGCGAACTGGGCGGCAGCCCAGTACACCCACCGCGGCACCCTGGGCTACCAGCAGGTGGACGACCTGCTGGCCCACGCCCCGGGCGGCCCGTCCCTCAGCCTGTTCCGGAACGACGGCGGCGGCCTGTTCACCCAGCGGGCGTCGATCTCCGTCGCCAAGCCGACCGTCTGCCGGAGCGCGGCGCGCCTCGTCATCGACTGCAAACTGCACGGATTCGGCTCCGACTGGTCGAAGGTCACGCAGATCGCGGCGTACGGATCCCCCCAGGGCGACAGCGCCGTCCAGGGCGTCCTGCCGCGCACCTCGGTGCTGTTCGTCGAGAACGGCCGCCTGTGGCTGGCGGAGCGAGGGTCCACGAACGACCTGAGCGACGAGGCGATCCTCATCTCGGGCAACGACGGCCGCTGGGCCGGCCAGGAGCTGCTCACTCCGGGGCGGGCCACGGGGACGGACTTCCCCACCCTGTGGGCACGCTCCCGGCAGGACGGCAAGATCCGCGCGTTCTCCGTCACCGGCACTCCGGACGCCCCCGTGTACTCCGCCTTCGCCGACCCGGCCGCCGCGCCCGTCCTGGCGACGCTGGCCCCGGCCGCGCACCCGCGCGTCGGTTCCGACGGCGATCTCACGGGTGACGGCCTGCCGGACCTCTGGTCCGCGGACGCCACCGGCAAGGTCACCGTCTTCCCGGGCAGGGGTGCGGCCGCCCCGTACCCGACGGTGACGGGCTTCGGCCCGGCGGTCTGACAGGCGGGCACCACACCGGCGCAGCCCTCCGGCGCCCCGCAGCGGGGCGCCGGAGGCGTTTCGGGACGGGCTAGGCGAGGCCCTCCGTCTGGAGGCCCGTCAGGACTGCTTGGCCCAAGGCTTGGACGGCGGACTGGGGGCGGACCATCACCGTGAACTCCTTGACGCGGCCCGTCTCGTCGAACTGGAGCAGGTCGATGCCGTGGATCTGCTTGCCGTCCACGGTGGCGCGGAAGGCCAGGATCGCCGAGGGGGCCTGCGTGCCGTCGGCGCTCGTCTCGGCCGTGCCCTCGAAGTCGCCGACGTAGCGGAAGTCCTCGAAGATCCGCAACAGGACCCCGAAGAGGCCCAGCACCATGGGGCGGCCTTCGAAGGGCGTGAACTTCACCGGGCTGTAGAGCCGGACGTCCTCGGTGAACAGGTCCTCCACCGCGCTGAGATCGCGCTTCTCCACGGCTGCGCGGAAGCGTTCGGCGCCCTGCCGGTCCAGTTCCCTCATGGCCCCTCCTCTTACTCATGAAATTGAGTAGTCACATTCATGAGTATGATGCGGGGGAGGGCGAGGAAACGGAAGGGGGCTGCCGCGATGGCCTTGAGACACGCCGTACTGGCGGCGCTGCTGGACGGCGAGTACAGCGGGTACGAGCTGGCGAAGTCGTTCGACATCGGCGTCGCCAACTTCTGGCACGCCTCGCCCCAGCAGCTGTACGCCGAGCTGACCAAGCTGGAGCGGGACGGGCTGGTCGAGGGCCGCCAGGTGGTCCAGGAGAGCCGGCCCAACAAGCGGATGTTCCAGGTCACCGACGCCGGCCGCGCCGCGCTGGAGGCCTTCGCCGCGGCCGCGTCGAAGCCGCAGGTCATCCGGGACGACCTCCTCGTCAAGGTGCAGAACGCCGACCGGATCGGCACCGCGCCGGTGATCGAGCAGCTCGAAGAGCGGGCGGCAGCGGCCGAAGCCAAGATCGAGCTCCTCGGCAGGGTGCTGCGCAAGATGCGCGGCGACCTGGACGAGGAGGAGTACCTGCTCCGCGGCGAGCGGATCGGCGGGTACCTGACCGGCCTGCGCGGCATCGCCTTCGAGCAGGGCCACCGCGACTGGTGCCGCCGCAGCGCGGCCGTCCTGAGGGAGAGGCTGGACCGTGCCGAACGGTGAGTACCTGCGCTACGTGGCCCTGGGCGACAGCCAGACCGAAGGCCTCGGCGACGGCGATGACACGGTGGGTCTGCGCGGCTTCGCCGACCGGCTCGCCGCACACCTGACGGACGTCAACCCAGGCCTGCGGTACGCCAATCTGGCCGTACGGGGACGCCTCGCCGGCCAGGTCCGCGCCGAACAGCTCGGCCCCGCCCTGGCGCTGCGCCCCGACCTGGCCACCGTCGTCGCCGGGGTCAACGACATGCTGCGGCCCCGGTTCGACGCCGCGGAGGTCGCCGCGCAGCTGGAGGAGATGTTCGCCGCGCTCACGGCCGCCGGCGCCCACGTGGCGACCGTGACCTTCCCCGACCTGGGCCGGATCGTGCCCCTGGCCCGGCCCGTCTCGCCCCGGATAGCCGACCTCAACGACCGCATCCGCGCCGCGGCCGCCCGCCACGGGGTCACCGTCGCCGAGACCGCCCGGCCGGTCGCCGTGAACGACCCGCGGATGTGGACCACGGACCGCCTCCACGCCAGCCCCGTCGGCCACGAACGGATCGCCGCCGCCCTCGCGCACGCCCTGCGCCTGCCCGGCAGCGACGACAGCTGGACCCTGCCCCTGCCGCCGCTGCCGCACCCCGCCGGCCGGTCCGCCGCCGCGGCCGCCGCGGCCGAACTGCGGTGGGCCACCGGGTTCCTCGGCCCCTGGCTGGGCCGCCGGCTGCGCGGCCGCTCCTCCGGCGACGGCCGCACCGCGAAGCGTCCCCGCCTGCTGCCGCTGGACGCGGCGCCCACCGACGCCGCGACCTAGTCGAACCAGCGGTCCCGCGCCAGTTCCGCCGTGCGCGACGGGTCCTCCAGCAGCGCCGCGACCTCGAAGCGGCGCGGCCACTGGCCCGCCGCCCAGGCGAGACCGGCCGCCACGCCCTCCAGCGTGGACGCGTGGAGGGTGCCGTCGAGGGTGCGACGCCAGTCGAGTTCCGTGCCGCCCGCGACCAGCTCCTCGTGCTCCACGTACGTCTCCGGGACCGCCGGGCCCAGCAGCACGCGCACCGACTCCGGGACCTCGTGCACCTCACCCGGCGTGGTCACCTCCGCCGGGACCGTCTCCGACAGGCGGCGCACCTGGAGCAGCTCCGCGAGGTCCGCCGCGCGGGACGGCGGCACCGGCAGCAGCGGGAGCCCCGCCGTCAGCGGCAGCAGGTCCGGGGCGTCGGCGATCACGGCGTCGACCGCGTCCACCACACGGACCTCGCCGTCCACCACCGCGCGCAGCACGTCCGGCAGGGTGACCTGCTCGGGGTCCAGATCGGCCAGCGCCCCGTACAGGCCGTGCAGCTGCCGGCCCGTCACCTCGCGCTCCGGGTCGGCGAGCCGGGCCAGCAGCTCGGCCGCGCCGCCGGGCTCGTCCAGCAGGGCCGCCACCGTCGTCCGTACGCCCAGCGCCCGCAGGACCTGCTCGTCCTCGAAGCCCGTGGCGTCCGCCGGGGTGTAGAGGCCGGCCAGCAGCGGGTCGCCGCCCGCCGCGCGCAGGCCGGCCGGGCGGCGGCCGTCGAGCACCGGGTGATCGCGCAGCCACCACGCGGTGTACGGGCGCACGGACTGCGTGGTGCCGTCCGGCAGCAGCACCCGCACGGGCTGGGTCAGGGCGTCGCGCAGCGGCGGCTGCGCGAGCATCGCCAGGGCCTGCGGCCAGCAGTCGTCGTCGACCAGGTCGAGGTCCCGTACGGCGACCAGCTCGGTCGCCACCGGCGGCACCGGGGTGTCCGGCAGCTGGTCCAGCAGGTCCTCGCACCACACGTCCACCGCGTCCAGCAGTCCCGCGTCGTCGGGCTCGGCGAAGTCCCCTTCGCGGGGTTCCAGTTCGTCCGGGTCGAGCACCACGTCGGTGGCGCGCACCAGCTGGAACGTCGCCAGCACCCCGCAGGCGGTCAGCGGGCCCTCGCCCCACCGCTGCGCCAGCTCGGCGTCCACGTACGGGACCTCGTCCTCGCGGATGACGGAGGCGAGCGCCGAGCCCGGCATCAGCAGTTCGCCCGCCGGGACCAGTTCGCCGTCCTCGTCGGGCAGGGCCAGCGCGCCCAGCCAGGGCTCGTCGCCCGGCGCCAGATCGGCGTCCCGGGCCAGCCCCAGGACCACCTCGGCCAGCTCGTCGGCGTCCAGGGTGTCGGCGTCCTCGTCCCAGACCTCCCCGGCGTCGAGGGAGCCGGCGACGGCGGCCCGCACCTGCGGGGTCGTCAGCACGGCCCGCGCCGTGGCCGGCAGGGCTCCGAGCTTCTCCAGCAACGGGTGCGCCGCGTCCGGGTGGGCCACCTTCAGCCCCAGTCGGGCCAGGTCCGCCGGGGTGTCCGCGTACGGCAGCAGGACGTGGCGCGGCCCGATCGTCGTGCGGCCGTCGGCGAGCGGCACGGGCAGCCCGGACAGCCGGTCGGGGTCCACCCCGGCGAGGCTGTCGTAGAGCCGGTGCCACCACTCGGGGGTCCGCTCGATGCCCGCGATCCGCTCGATCGCGTCGCCCAGCGGGAGCCGGCCCACGCCCAGGGTGCGCAGCTCGGCGCGGCGCTCCAGGCCCGCCGGCAGCAGCGTCGGCAGGACCTCGGCGAGGACGCGTACGGTGTCGGCGCCCGCGCCCTCCACCACCTCGGCCTCGAAGGGGCGCAGGGCCGCGCGCTCCTCGGCGTGCTCGGGCGGCGCGGCCGGCGCGAGGAAGGCCGTACGGGGGAGCCGCTGGAGCACGGCGGCGCGCAGGGCGCCGTCCAGTGCGCCCTTGCCGAGCGGGCCGGGGACAAGGTCGACGAGGCCGGTGCCCACCGGGTCCCAGGCGCCGAGGAGTTCGGCGTACGCGTCGGCCGCGCGCTCCACGAGGAAGTCGGTCAGCGGTCCGGGCGCGGGGTGCCGGCGGGTGGTGTCCAGCGGCAGGGTCGCGATGAGCAGGGCGGGGATGCCCAGCGGCTCGTCGGTGGGGGTGGGCGCGTGCACCACGGGCGCCGTGGCCGGGGGCAGCGGGGCGCCCTCGGAGTCGACGGGCACGGCCCAGGACACCGCCCAGGCGGGGCGCAGCCGTTCCTCGACGGGCCGGTCGGCGAGCAGGGCGCGCTCGATGGGGCCGCCGTGCCGGACGGTGCGCCAGCGGCTGGTGCGGGTGCCGGACGCGGTGGTGTCCTCGATGACGGTGTACGGGCCCTCGTCGCGCCGGTGCAGCGCGCGGGAGCCGCCGGAGGGGGTCTCCACCACGACTTCGCGCAGCCCGGGCAGGGTGAGCAGCAGGGCGTCGTCGATGCCCGCGAGGAGCCGCTCCACCAGGTCCTCGGCGGCGGCGTCGCGCAGCGGGAGGACGACGACGGTGTCGTAGCCGTCGGGGGCGGTGCCCTCGGCGGGCAGCGGGAGCCGCAGCAGTGGGACGTGGCCGTCGCGGCGGCGCAGTTCGTCGCCGAGGCCGGGGCTGCCGACGGAGGCGTCCCGGGCCAGTTCGCGGGCCTCGGCCAGGGACCAGCGGACGCCGCCGTGCCGGCCGAGGACGGCGGGTTCGTCGCTGACGGCGAGGACGGCCGCGAAGCCGACGCCGAAGCGGCCGACGCTGTCACCGGAGGGCTCCCGCTTGGCGGAGGCGCGCAGGGTGCTCAGCGACTCCACGCCCGTCGCGTCGAGCGGGGCGCCGGTGTTGGCGACGGCGAGCAGGGCGTGGCCGTTCTCGCCCTCGTGCAGGGTGAGCCGCAGCCGGCCGGGCACCTTGGCCCGGGCCGCGGCGTCGGCGGCGTTCTGCGCCAGCTCGATGACGAGCCGGTCCCGGTAGCCGCCGAGCGCGAGGTCCTCCTCGGCGTTGGCGTCCTCGCGGAACCGGGCCGGGCCCGCGCCCCAGGCGTCGAGCACCCCGCGCCGCAGCCGGGCCGTGCCGAAGGGGTCCACGCCGCTCTGTGCCGCCGTCACTCGCACGCTCACGCCGCTGCCTCCACGCTGTGCTGCCGTCAAGAGTTGCCCACCGGAGTCGCCCTCCGGACCCCTGAAGGTATCGCGTACGCACCTGCCCCTCGCCCGTGAGGTGCGCGAACACGACGACGTCGGCGTTCCCGTCCCGCCGTCGCTCCGGACGCCGGGCCACGGGAGGGAGTGGCCCGGCATCGCGGGGGCGGCCGGCAGCTCGTGGACCGTCCGCACCGGGTCAAACGGCGGGGCGGCCCACCGACGATCAGCTGACGAGCGCGAACCGGTGGTGACCTGGGGCGACAGTAGGCGTCGCCCCCTTGGTCGGACCAACTTCCCCCACCCGCGCGCGATCTTCGAATGGCTCGATCTCGTCGGTGCATCGAACGGCCCGCCCGTCGGCCGGGCTCTTCCGTACCCTGCACGTAGAAGCCTGCTCCACAGACAACCGGAAGGCGGACTTTCCGTCTGCTCGTGCTCGGACGCTGGCCGAAACCCTGCGGGGCGACCGGCACGCCGAAGCCCCCGGCGACTTCACGTCACCGGGGGCCTCGGGAGCGGGCGGTACGGACCGTCAGAGCTTCTCGATGACGTAGTCGATGCAGGCCGTCAGCTTCTGCACGTCCGCCGGGTCGATCGCGGGGAACATCGCGATGCGCAGCTGGTTGCGGCCCAGCTTGCGGTACGGCTCGGTGTCCACGATCCCGTTGGCGCGCAGCACCTTGGCGACGGCCGCCGCGTCGATGTCGTCCGAGAAGTCGATCGTGCCGATGACGGACGAGCGCTTGTCGGCGTCCGCGACGAACGGGGTCGCGTACTTCGACGCCTCCGCCCAGCCGTACAGGTTGCGGGCGCTGGCCGCCGTACGGCCGGTGGTGAACTCCAGGCCGCCCTGGCTGTTCATCCACTCCAGCTGCTGGTCCAGCAGGAAGAGGGTGGCCAGCGCCGGGGTGTTGTACGTCTGGTTCTTCAGCGAGTTGTCGATCGCCGTCGGCAGCGAGAAGAACTCCGGGACGTGCCGGCCCGAGGCGTGCACGCGGGCGGCGCGCTCCAGGGCGGCCGGGGAGAACGCGGCCAGCCACAGGCCGCCGTCCGAGGCGAAGGACTTCTGCGGGGCGAAGTAGTAGACGTCCGTCTCGGTGATGTCCACCGGCAGACCGCCGGCGCCCGAGGTCGCGTCCACCAGGACGAGTGAACCGGCGTCGGCGCCCGCGACGCGCTTGATCGGCGCGGCGACACCCGTCGAGGTCTCGTTGTGCGTGTACGCGTACACGTCCACGCCCGCCTCGGCCACCGGCTCCGGGTGCGTGCCCGGCTCCGAGGAGATCACGGAGGGCTCGTCCAGCCACGGCGCGAGCTTCGCGGCCTTGGCGAACTTGGAGGAGAACTCACCGAAGGTCAGGTGCTGGGACTTCCGCTCGATCAGACCGGCGGTCGCGATGTCCCAGAAGGCGGTGGAGCCGCCGTTGCCCAGGATCACCTCGTAGCCCTCGGGGAGGGAGAAGAGGTCCCGGATGCCCTGGCGCACCGAGCCGACCAGGTTCTTGACCGGGGCCTGGCGGTGGGAGGTTCCGAGCAGGGAGGTACCGGTGGCGGCGAGGGCGTCCAGCGCCTCGGTCCGCACCTTGGAGGGGCCCGCGCCGAAGCGTCCGTCGGCGGGCTTGATGTCAGCGGGAATCTGGATCTCGGCCACGAGCGGAGCGTATCCGGTCCCGGACCGCGGGTCGGAGGCGCGTCCACCCGATGAGACGCGGCCGGACGGTGCGAGGCTGGAGCCGTGACGTCACCCGGGGAACTCGAACGGACACTGCGGGCGGAGCTGCGCGGCGAGGTGGACTTCGGGGCCGCCGCCCGGGCACTGACGACCATGGACGCCTCCAACTACCGGCGGGTCCCCGTCGGCGTGGTGGCCCCGCGCGACGCCGAGGACGTGGCGGCCGCCCTGCGCGTGTGCGCCGAGGCCGGGGTCCCGGTCGTCCCGCGCGGCGGCGGCACCTCCATCGCCGGTCAGGCCACCGGCACCGGAGTGGTCCTCGACCTCACCCGGCACATGAACGCGCTGGTGTCGGTGGACCCGGCCGCGCGCACCGCCGTGGTCCAGCCCGGCCTCGTCCTCGACCGGCTGCGGGAAGCGGTGCGCCCGTACGGACTGACCTTCGGCCCGGACCCGTCCACGCACTCCCGCTGCACGCTCGGCGGGATGATCGGCAACAACGCGTGCGGAGCGCACTCGGTCGCCTGGGGCACCACCGCGGACAACGTCGCCGAGCTGGCGGTGACGGCGTACGGGGGCGCCGCGCACCGGATCGGCACCGGCTGGTCCGGTGCGCCGGAGGGGCTGCGCGAACTGGTCGAGGGGAACCTGGCCCTCCTGCGCACCGGGATGGGCGGCGGCTTCTCCCGGCGGATCTCCGGCTACGGCGCACTGGACGCGCTGCTGCCCGAGCGCGGGGTGCGGCTCGCGCGGGCCTTCTGCGGGAGCGAGGGCACGCTCGGGGTGGTGACGGAGGCCGTCGTGCGCCTGGTGGAGGCGCCGCGCGCGCCGGTCCTGGCCGTCCTCGGGTACGCCGACGAGAGCGCGGCGGCGGACGCGGCCGCCGGCCTGCTCCCGCACCGCCCGCTGACGGTGGAGGGAATGGCCGAGGACCTGGTCCGGGGGGCCGCGGGACTGCCGCGGGGCCGGGCCTGGCTGTTCGTGGAGATGCCGGACGAGGGCGCGGCGCGGGAGCTCGTACGGGCCGCCGACGCGCTCGACGCGGTGGTGGTCACCGACCCGGCGGGGCAGCGGGCCCTGTGGCGGATCCGGGAGGACGCGGCGGGCACGGCGACGCGGCTGCCGGGAGGGGAGATGGCCTGGCCGGGATGGGAGGACTGCGCGGTGCCGCCGGCCCGGCTGGGCGTGTACCTGCGGGAGTTCCGCGCGCTGCTGGCGGCGCACGGGCTGCGGGGATCCCCGTACGGGCACTTCGGCGAGGGGTGTGTGCACGTACGGATCGACTTCGACCTCGTCTCGGCGGAGGGCGTGGCCCGCTTCCGGGCCTTCTCCGGCGAGCTGGCCGACCTGGTCGTCGCGCACGGCGGCTCGCTGTCGGGGGAGCACGGCGACGGCCAGGCGCGCGCCGAACTGCTGCCGCGCATGTACGGGCCGGAGGTGGTCCGGCTGTTCGGCGCGTACAAGGACGTGTGGGACCCGGTCGGCGGCATGAACCCGGGGATGCTGGTCCGGCCCGCGCGGCTCGACGAGAACCTCCGCTTCGCGGTGCTGCCGGCCACGCCGTTCGCCGGTGAGGTCGCGCGGTGCGTCGGGGTCGCGAAGTGCCGCACCACGGACGTCGGCGGGCCGGGGGTGATGTGCCCCTCGTACCGCGCCACGGGCGAGGAACGGCACTCCACGCGCGGCCGGGCCCGGCTGCTGCACGAGATGCTGGCGGGGGAGATCGTGCGGGACGGCTGGCGCTCGGCGGAGGTCGCCGAGGCGCTGGACCTGTGCCTGGGCTGCAAGGGCTGCCTCAGCGACTGCCCGGTGGGCGTGGACATGGCCACCTACAAGTCGCAGTTCCTGCACCACCACTGGGCGGGCCGCGTCCGCCCGCTCGCCCACTACGCCCTGGGCGGCCTGCCGACCTGGCTGCGCCTGATCACCGCGCTGCGGATGACCCGCGCCGCGAACGCCGCCGCCCGCCTCCTCCCCCTCCCGGGCCTGACCCGACAGCGGGCGCTGCCGGCCCTGGCGGCCGAGCCGTTCACCCGGGGGTGGCGGCCTCTCGCGGCCCCGCCGGCGTCCGGGGCGCGGGTCCGGGCCGAGCCCGCCGTCACCCTCTGGCCCGACACCTTCACGGAGTACCTCGCCCCGGAGGCCGGCCGCGCGGCGGTACGGGTCCTGGAGGCGGCCGGGCTCACCGTGTCCGGCCCCCGCGGCGGAACGGTCTGCTGCGCCCTGACCTACGTCTCCACCGGCCGCCTCGACCGCGCCCGCACGGTCCTCCGCCGCACCCTGACCGCCCTCGGCGAGGTCCGGGCACCCGTGGTGGTGCTGGAACCCAGCTGCGCCGCGGCCCTCCGCACGGACCTCCCCGCCCTCCTCCCCGACGACCCCCGCGCGGCCCGCCTGGCGGCAGCCGTCCGCACCTTCGCCGAGACCCTGGAGGAGTACGCCCCCGACTGGCGGCCGCCCCGCCTCGACCGCACGGTGGCCGGGCAGACCCACTGCCACCAGCACGCGGTCCTCGGCGACGCGGCGGACCGGAGGCTGCGCGAGCGCGCCGGCCTCGTGGGCGAGCTCAGCGGCGGCTGCTGCGGTCTGGCCGGGAACTTCGGTTTCGAGCCGGGCCACCACGAGGTGTCGGTGGCCTGCGCGGAGGAACAGCTGCTCCCGGCGCTGCGCGCGGCCGCTCCGGACGCCCTGGTCCAGGCGGACGGCTTCTCGTGCCGCACCCAGATCGCCCAGCTGGGCGGGGTCCGGGCCCGTCACCTGGCGGAACTCCTGGCGGAGGGCCTGGAGGACGGCGCCGCGGCGGACGGGTAGGCGCGCCACCCGCAGGGCAGCACCTGCCAGGCGCCACCTGCGAGCCACCCCTGCACGGCATTCCTGCACGGCATTCCTGTAAGGCAAGACACGGCTCGACACTCCTTACGGAGCGCGTAATCTGGAGAAATGCCCGCACCCTCCGCATCCCCCTCCCCGTCGCCCTCACCGGCCGCCGCGACGGCCCCCGCCCCCGTCCCCGTCGCGGCCCCGGTGCCCGCCGACGGCCATGGCCGCAGCCGCGGTCTCGGGCCGGTGGCGCTGGTGATCTCGGCGGGGATCTCGGTGCAGTTCGGCGCCGCCCTCGCGGTCATGATCATGCCGAGGGCGGGTGCGGCGGGCGTGGTCACCCTGCGCCTGGCGGCCGCCGCGGTCGTGCTGCTGCTCCTGTGCCGGCCCAAGGTGCGCGGCTACTCCCGCTCCGACTGGGGCACGGTGCTCGCCTTCGGCATCGCCATGGCCGGCATGAACGGGCTCTTCTACCAGGCCATCGACCGGATCCCGCTCGGCCCGGCCGTCACCCTGGAGGTGCTCGGGCCGCTCGCCCTGTCCGTCCTCGTCTCCCGGCGCCTGGTGAACGTCCTGTGGGCCGGCCTCGCCCTCGGCGGCGTGGTCCTGCTCTCCGGACACGGCGGGGGCGGCCTCGGCTTCGGCTCGCTCGACCCGCTGGGCGCGGCCTACGCGCTCGGGGCGGGCGCGATGTGGGCGGCGTACATCGTGTTCAGCGCGCGTACGGGCCGCCGCTTCCCGCAGGCGGACGGGCTGGCCCTGGCGATGGCGGTGGCCGCGGTCCTCTCGCTGCCGCTGGGCATCGCCGGCGCGGGCACGGACCTGCTGGTCCCGAGCACCCTCGCGCTGGGCCTGGGCGTGGCCCTGCTGTCCTCCGTCCTGCCCTACACGCTGGAAATGCTCGCCCTGCGGCGGATGCCGGCTCCGACCTTCGCGATCCTGATGAGCCTGGAGCCGGCCATCGCCGCCACCGCGGGCTTCCTCGTGCTGAACCAGGCCATGTCCGCGCTGGACGCCCTGGCCATCGCCCTCGTGATCGCGGCCAGCATGGGCGCGGTCCGCTCCCAGATGCGCAAGCAGCCCGCCTGAGGGACGCCGGCACGGACCGGACCAGGCCGGGACGCCGGGGCCCGCCGTCCCGCCGCCAGCCCCGATTTCACCGGGCTGCAACCGGAGGTGCACTCCCTGCGTCGTTGCTGACGCGTACGCCCGTCCCGCCGGCCGCGGGGGACCGGCCGGACGGGTGTACGTCCCTCAGCCGAGCGGCAGGTCCAGGTAGGAGGGCGTCGCCTCGGGCGAGGTGAACGCCAGCGTGGCGCGCGGCAGGTTGGCGTCGCCGTAGAACGGGTCGCGGGCGTCGATCACCAGCATCAGGCGGTGGCCGCGCGGCACGTCGTACGCCGTCGCCTGAAGGTCGATGTCCGCGCTGACCAGGCTGTCCGGCGGCGAGTCGGCGTCGGTGTAGGGGGCGTGCGTGACGATGTGGGCCGTGCCGTCGGCTGCCGCGTCGAGGAGGTACGCGACGAAGGTGGAGCCGGGGTTCGCCGCCCGGTAGGTCACGCGCAGCCGGGGAGTGCCGCGCAGCCGGACGGTCTCCGCGGCCGGTTCCGCTTCCCAGACGGCCGCGAGGGTGCGGTCGATGTCGTCGGTCGGATAGATCTTCGGGCGTCCGGCGATCTCGTCGTATCCGGACTCGACGACCTTGTCGGCGACGGTCGCCGGGGTGTCCACCCCGCACACGACGGTCGCGGTCCAGCCCGCCTGCGGTGCGTCGGCCAGTTCCCCGTCGTCGGCCAGGTGCAGGCGTTGCACGCTCTCGGTGAGGGAGGGCCAGCTGGGGCGGGCTTCGAGGGTCCCGCTCCACATGACCTCGCCGAGCACCTGGCCCTCGGCGCCGATGCCGTTGTCGATCCCCTTGAGGTGGTGGTCGAACCAGCGGTGGGCGTCCGTCCAGATCCGGTTCGGCAGGCCGAGCATGCCGGTCATCTCGGGCCCGGAGTGGTCGCCGACGGAGACGGCGAGGCGCTTGGGGCCGGTCAGCTCGTTGAACATCTTCAGGGTCTGGTTGGGCGGGAAGAGCGTCTCGTGCCAGGCGTGCGAGAAGAAGACCGGCACCTGGCGGCGATTGAGCTCCTTGATGTGGCTGAAGGGCGAGCGGGTCTCCGCCCAGCGCAGGGTGCCGGGGATGTCGCGGTTGCCGAGGACGTTGTCGAAGACGCTGTGCGTCTGCGGGCTCAGCCGCGCCTTCGCGGCCGCCTTGAGCAGGGCCCGTACGGCGGCGACGTGGCGGGTGGAGTTCTCGTAGAACGCCTCCCCGAGGTCGCCCCAGCTGCTGAGCGCGACCACGGCGTCGACGCGGGTGTCGTGCGCGGCGACCAGCTGGCTGATGCCCGACCCGTACGAGTCCCCGAGGAAGCCGATCTTCGTCACGGGTCCGGAGCTGCGCTCGATGAGGTGGTCCAGGGCCCGGCTGCCGTCGGCGACGTCGAGCGGGCCGGCCACGTCGACCTGGCCCTCGGAGCCGGCGAAGCCGCGGGCGGAGTAGGCGAGGACGTCGTAGCCGCGGGCCGCGAACAGGCTGGCCTGGACGGCGTACGGGAGCCAGCCCAGGCTGGTCCAGGGGGAGGGCATGACGATCACCGGGCGCGGCCGGGCCCCGGTGTGCCGCCAGAGCGCGGCGTCGAGGAGGTCCCCGTCGGCACCGGTCACCTTGCCGCGGGTGAACACGGCGAGGGAGCGGACCTCGGCGACCTCCGCGGCGCGGGCGGGGGCGAGGCCGGTGACGTCGCCGCTCTCCAGGGCGGCGACGAAGGCGCTGAGGGTGGTGGCGTCGAGTTCGGGATAGAGGGAGAAGGGGGGTTGGGCGGCTGGAGTCACGTCAGTCCATCCTCTTCGTCGTGGATCCCAAGCGGATCGAACGTGGAGCGAATGCGGAGCGAACGTGGTGCGCCCGCCCGGGCCCGGAGCGGAACGTTCAGTATCGACGGGACATCCGGTGACGTATCGCGGGTTTCGGGCTTACGGCCTGAATCGCCCCCTCCGTGCCCGGCGGCCGCCGCGCCGCGGGACCTGCGGTCGGCCGGGCGACGCGACAACTCTCCTTTCGCCGTGCCGGTTTGGGGCGGGTGGCGGGAAGGCGCCGCCTGCCGAAAAAATCATGCAAGCGTGCTTGATTGTTTTCTTGGGTGCTGCCAGTCTTCCCTCACGCCGAGAGGGGAGCGCACCGTGCCCGATCCGTCCGCCGTCGACGCAGCCGTCGCCGTCTTCGCAGATCTGCGCGAGGAGGGCCGCGAACTCGAAGCCCTGGTAGGGGAGTTGCCGGATCCCGACTGGGCCCTGCCGACCCCCGCGCCCGGCTGGAGCATCGCCCACCAGATCGCCCACCTGCACTGGACCGACCGCGCCTCACTGCTGTCCCTCACCGACGCCGCCGGCTTCGGCGTCATGGTCGAGGAGGCACTGAAGGCCCCCGACTCCTTCGTCGACGAGGGCGCCGAAGAAGGCGCGGCGCTGCCGCCCGCCGAACTGCTCGCCCGCTGGCGGACCACGCGGGCCGCCCTCGACGAGGCGCTCGCCGCCGCCTCGCCCGACACCCGGTTCCCCTGGTACGGGCCGCCGATGAAGGCCGCCTCCATGGCGAGCGCCCGGCTGATGGAGACCTGGGCGCACGGCCAGGACGTCGCCGACGCGCTCGGCGTGCGCCGCGCCCCGACCGCGCGGCTGCGGCACGTGGCGCGGATCGGCGTACGGGCTCGCGACTACGCCTACGCCGTACGCGGACTGCCCGCGCCCGCCGAGGAGTTCCGGGTCGAGCTGACGGCTCCCGACGGCGCCGGCCCGTGGACGTACGGGCCGCCGGACGCCCCGCAGCGGATCACCGGCCCCGCGCTCGACTTCTGCCTCCTGGTGACCCAGCGGGCCCACCGCGCCGACCTGGGTCTCACCGCGGTCGGCGCCGACGCGGACCGCTGGCTGGACATCGCCCAGGCCTTCGCGGGCCCGGCGGGGGCGGGGCGGGAGCCGGGGGGCGCCCGATGACGCCCCGGCCGCCCGCCGACCGCCCGCTGCGGATCGGCAACGCCTCCGGCTTCTACGGCGACCGCTTCGACGCCCTGCGCGAGATGCTGACCGGCGGCCCGCTCGATGTGCTGACCGGGGACTACCTCGCCGAGCTGACCATGCTGATCCTCGGCCGCGACCGCCTGAAGAACCCGGACCTCGGCTACGCCAAGACCTTCCTGCGCCAGCTGGAAGAGGGCCTCGGGCTCGCGCACGAGCGGGGCGTGCGCATCGTCGCGAACGCGGGCGGCCTCAACCCGGCCGGACTCGCCGACGCCGTCCGGGCCCTGGCGGCCAAGACGGGCGTCCCCGTCACCGTGGCCCACGTCGAGGGGGACGACCTGACCCCGCACGAGGACGGGGCGCTGACCGCCAACGCCTACCTCGGAGGCGCCGGCATCACCGCCTGCCTGCGGGCCGGCGCGGACGTGGTCGTGACCGGCCGGGTCACGGACGCGGCCCTCGTCAGCGGCCCGGCGGCCTGGTGGTTCGACTGGGCCCCGGACGACCACGACCGGCTGGCGGGGGCGGTGGTCGCGGGCCACGTCCTGGAGTGCGGAACCCAGGCCACCGGCGGCAACTACGCCTTCTTCACCGCGCACGACGTCCGCCGCCCCGGCTTCCCGCTCGCGGAGATCTCCGCCGACGGCTCGGCGGTCATCACCAAGCACCCCGGCACGGGCGGGACCGTCTCCGTCGGCACCGTCACCGCCCAACTCCTCTACGAGACGCAGGGCGTGCGCTACCTCGGCCCCGACGTGACCGCCCGCCTGGACACGGTCCGCCTCACCCAGGACGGCCCCGACCGCGTCCGCGTCAGCGGCGTACTCGGCGAACCCCCGCCGTCCACCCTCAAGGTCGGCGTCACCCGCATCGGCGGCTGGCGCAACGAGGTCGTCTTCGTCCTGACCGGCCTGGACATCGAAGCGAAGGCGGCCCTGGTCCGCACCCAGCTCTCCGCAGCGCTGGAGGGCGTGGCCACCGCCGACTGGACCCTCGCCCGCACGGACCACGAGGACGCCCCCACGCAGGAGACGGCCGGCGCCCTGCTGCGGCTGGTGGTCCGCGACCCGTCCCCGGAGCGGGTGGGCCGCGCCCTGACCTCGGCGGCCATCGAACTGGCGCTGGGCAGCTACCCGGGCTTCCACGTCACCACGCCCCCGGGCCCGGCCCACCCGTACGGCACCTTCACCTCGACCCTGACCCCGACCGCCGAAGTCCCCCACGTGGCGGTCCTCCCGAACGGCACCCGCCTGCCGATCCCCGCTGCGCGGAGCCTCGCCCCCACCCCGCCCCTTCCCGAAACCGGGGCTCTGCCCCAGACCCCGTCGGGGCTCCGCCCCGATCTTGAAGCCGCGCCGGCGTTTGAGGCGCGGGGGCGCGGGGGCGGAGCCCCCGAAGGGCCCACCACTCGCGCCCCCCTGGGGGCACTGGCCGGGGCCCGCAGCGGCGACAAGGGCGGCGACGCCAACATCGGCGTCTGGGTCGAGACCGACGAGGCCTGGGCCTGGCTGGACCGCACCCTCACCGTCGAGCTGCTCCGGGAACTGCTCCCCGAGGCCCGGCCCCTGCCCGTGACCCGCCACCGGCTCCCGAACCTCCGCGCACTGAACTTCACCCTCACCGGAATCCTCGGCGCCGGCGTCGCCTCCGGCCACCGCTTCGACCCCCAGGCCAAGGCCCTCGGCGAATGGCTCCGCGCCCGTCACCTGGACATCCCGACCCACCTGCTGCCCGAGACCGCCCCGGAGGGGACCGGCCCATGACCCGCCTCCGCACCACCGTCGACCCGCACGCCCCCGAGCACGCGCAGGCCCGTACCGCCGCCCTGGAACGTCTCGCCGCCCTCGACGCCGAGCACGCGAAGGCCCTCCAGGGCGGCGGCGAGAAGTACACGGCCCGCCACAAGCAGCGCGGCAAGCTCCTGGCCCGCGAGCGCGTCGAGCTGCTCCTCGACCCGGACACCCCGTTCCTGGAGCTGTCCCCGCTGGCCGCCTGGGGCAGCGACTACCCCGTCGGCGCCTCCATGGTCACCGGCATCGGCACGGTCGAGGGCGTCGAGTGCCTGGTCACCGCCAACGACCCGACCGTCCGGGGCGGGGCCAGCAACCCCTGGACGCTGAAGAAGGCCCTCCGGGCCAACGAGATCGCCCGGCAGAACCACCTGCCCTGCATCAGCCTCGTCGAGTCCGGCGGCGCCGATCTCCCCTCCCAGAAGGAGATCTTCATCCCGGGCGGCGCGATCTTCCGCGACCTCACCCGGCTCTCGGCCGCCGGCGTTCCCACCGTCGCCGTCGTCTTCGGCAACTCCACCGCCGGAGGCGCGTACGTCCCCGGCATGTCCGACCACACCATCATGATCAAGGACCGTTCGAAGGTGTTCCTCGGCGGTCCGCCGCTGGTCAAGATGGCCACCGGCGAGGAGAGCGACGACGAGTCCCTCGGCGGGGCGGACATGCACGCCCGCACCTCCGGCCTCGCCGACTACTACGCCCTCGACGAGTACGACGCGATCCGCCAGGCCCGTCGTGTCGTCGCCCGGCTGAACCACCGCAAGCCGCACCCCGATCCGCTGCCGGCCGAGGAGCCGAAGTACGACCCGGAAGAGCTCCTCGGCATCGTCCCCGCGGACCTCAAGACGCCCTTCGACCCGCGCGAGGTCATCGCCCGCATCGTCGACGGCTCCGACTTCGACGAGTTCAAGCCGCTCTACGGCACCAGCCTCGTCACCGGCTGGGCCACCCTGCACGGTTATCCCGTCGGCATCCTCGCCAACGCGCAGGGCGTGCTGTTCAGCGCCGAGTCGCAGAAGGCGGCCCAGTTCATCCAGCTCGCCAACCAGCGCGACATCCCGCTGCTCTTCCTCCACAACACCACCGGCTACATGGTCGGCAAGGAGTACGAGCAGGGCGGCATCATCAAGCACGGTTCGATGATGATCAACGCGGTCTCCAACTCCCGCGTCCCCCACCTCTCCGTGCTCATCGGCGCCAGCTACGGAGCCGGCCACTACGGCATGTGCGGCCGCGCCTACGAGCCCCGCTTCCTCTTCGCCTGGCCGAGCGCCAAGTCCGCCGTCATGGGGCCCCAGCAGCTCGCCGGAGTGCTCTCCATCGTGTCCCGGCAGTCCGCCGCCGCGAAGGGACTGCCCTACGACGAGGAGGCCGACGCCGGGATGCGCGCCTTCGTCGAGGCGCAGATCGAGTCCGAGTCCCTGCCGATGTTCCTGTCCGGGCGGCTGTACGACGACGGGGTCATCGACCCGCGCGACACCCGCACCGTCCTCGGCCTCTGCCTGTCGGCCGTCCACAACGCCCCCGTCGAGGGCGCCCGTGGCGGCTTCGGCGTCTTCCGGATGTGAGCCTGCACATGACCCAGCCGATCACCTCGCTGCTCGTCGCCAACCGCGGCGAGATCGCCGTACGGATCTTCCGCACCGCCCGCGCACTGGGCCTGGCCACCGTCGCCGTCCACTCCGACCCGGACGCCGACGCCCTGCACGTGCGCGAAGCCGACGCGGCCGTCCGCCTGCCCGGCGCGGCCCCCGCCGACACCTACCTGCGCGGCGACCTGATCATCAAGGCCGCCCTCGCCGCCGGCGCCGACGCCGTCCACCCCGGCTACGGCTTCCTCTCCGAGAACGCCGACTTCGCCCGCGAGGTCCTGGCCTCCGGCCTGACCTGGATCGGCCCGCAGCCCGAGGCCATCGAGGCCATGGCCTCCAAGACCCGCGCCAAGGACCTGATGCGCGCCGCCGGGGTCCCGCTCCTGGACCCCGTCGACCCGGCCACCGCCACCCCCGCCGACCTGCCCCTGCTCCTGAAGGCCGCGGCCGGCGGCGGCGGGCGCGGGATGCGCGTGGTCCGCGACCTCGCCGGCCTGGCGGAGGCCCTCGACGCGGCCTCCGCCGAGGCCCGTTCGGCCTTCGGCGACGGCGAGGTCTTCGCCGAGCCCTACGTCGAGCGCGGCCGCCACGTCGAGGTGCAGATCCTCGCCGACGCCCACGGCACCGTCTGGGCGCTCGGCACCCGCGACTGCTCCCTCCAGCGCCGCCACCAGAAGGTCATCGAGGAGGCCCCGGCACCCGGCCTGCCGCACACCCTGCGGGAACACCTGCACGCCGCCGCCGTCGCCGCCGCCCGCGCCGTCTCCTACCGGGGCGCCGGCACCGTCGAGTTCCTCGTCACCGCCGACGGACGCCCGTACTTCCTGGAGATGAACACCCGCCTCCAGGTGGAACACCCCGTCACCGAAGCCGTCTTCGGCCTCGACCTCGTCGCCCTCCAGCTGCGCGTGGCCGAGGGCGAGGCCCTGCCGACGTCGCCGCCGGAGCCCACCGGCCACGCCGTCGAGGCCCGCCTCTACGCCGAGGACCCGGCCCGGGACTGGCGCCCCCAGACCGGAGCCCTGCACACCCTCGCCGTTCCCGGCCGGGTCCGCGTGGACACCGGCTTCGCCGACGGGGACATGGTCGGCATCCACTACGACCCGATGCTCGCCAAGGTCATCGCCCACGCCCCGACCCGCGCCGAGGCCGTACGGGCCCTCGCCCACGCCCTCGCCGGAGCCCGCATCCACGGGCTCACCACCAACCGCGACCTCCTCGTACGGTCCCTGCGCCACCCCGAGTTCGCCGCCGGGCAGCTCGACACCGGCTTCTACGAGCGCCACCTCGCCGCCCTCACCGAGGCTCCCGCGGACGCCACGGAGGCGGCCCTCGCCGCCGCCCTCGCCGACGCGGCCCCCGCCGCGGACGGCCCGCTCGCCGCCCGTCTCGGCGGCTGGCGCAACGTCCGCTCCCAGCCGCAGGTCCGCCGCTACACCGCGGCCGGAGCCGAGTACGAGGTCCGCTACCAGGCCGGCCGGCTCGTCGACCACCCCGGCATCCGGGTCCTGGCCGCCACCCCCGCCCTCGTCACCCTCGAAATCGAGGGAATCCGGCGGGTGTTCCACGTGAAACGTAATTCGAACAAGCCCGACGCGACCGAGATCTACGTGGACTCCGCACTCGGCGCCCACACCCTCACCCCCGTCCCCCGCTTCCCCGACCCCCAGGACCGGACCGAACCGGGCTCCCTGCTCGCCCCGATGCCCGGCACCGTCGTCCGCATCGCCGAGGGCCTCGCCCCCGGCAGCCCCGTCACCGCCGGGCAGCCCCTGCTCTGGCTGGAGGCCATGAAGATGGAGCACCGGATCCTCGCTCCCGCCTCCGGCACGCTCACCGCGCTCCACGCCGTCACCGGCCAACAGGTCGAGTTCGGCGCCCTGCTCGCCGTAGTCCAGGAGGAAACGCAGTCATGAGCTCCGCCACCAACACCGTCGAGACCGAAGAGCACCAGGCCCTGCGCGCGGCGGTCGCCGCCCTCGGGCAGCGCTACGGCCGCCCGTACCTCGCCCGCGTCGCCCGCGAAGGCGGCCACCCCGACGAGCTGTGGGCCGACGCCGCGAAGCTCGGCTACCTCGGGGTCAACCTGCCCGAGGAGTACGGCGGTGGAGGCGGCGGCATCGCCGAGCTGTCCATCGTCCTGGAGGAACTGGGCGCGGCCGGCTGTCCCCTCCTGATGATGGTCGTCTCGCCCGCGATCTGCGGCACGGTCATCTCCCGCTTCGGCACCGACGCCCAGAAGCGGGCCTGGCTCCCGGGTCTCGCCGACGGCAGCCGCACCATGGCCTTCGGCATCACCGAACCCGACGCCGGCTCCAACTCCCACCGGATCACCACGACGGCCCGCCGTGACGGCGACGACTGGATCCTCACCGGCCGCAAGGTCTTCATCTCCGGCGTCGACATCGCCGACGCCACGCTGATCGTGGGCCGCACCGAGGACGCCCGGTCCGGGCGCCTCAAGCCGTGCCTGTTCATCGTCCCGAGGGACGCCCCCGGCTTCTCCCGCTCGGTCATCGACATGGAACTCCAGGCCGCGGAGAAGCAGTTCGAACTGGTCCTGGACGAGGTGCGGCTGCCCGGGGACGCATTGGTCGGCGACGAGGACGCGGGCCTGCTCCAGCTGTTCGCCGGGCTCAACCCGGAGCGGATCATGACCGCCGCCTTCGCCATCGGGATGGGCCGCCACGCCCTGGCCAAGGCCGTGGACTACGCGAAGACCCGGCAGGTGTGGAAGGAGCCGATCGGCGCGCACCAGGCCGTGGCGCACCCGCTGGCCGTGGCGCACATCGAGCTCGAACTGGCCCGCCTGATGATGCAGAAGGCCGCCCGCCTGTACGACGCGGGGGACGACATGGGGGCGGGGGAGGCAGCGAACATGGCGAAGTACGCGGCGGGTGAGGCGTGCGTACGCGCCGTGGACCAGGCAGTCCACACCCTCGGCGGCAACGGCCTCACCCGCGAGTACGGGCTCGCCTCCCTCATCACCGCCTCCCGCGTGGCCCGGATCGCCCCGGTCAGCCGCGAGATGATCCTCAATTTCGTCTCCCACCAGACCCTGGGCCTCCCCAAGTCCTACTGACCCCCCACCGGGCCCCCACCCGCGCCTCAATCGCCGGCGGGGCTGGAGGTGCGGCGAGCCGCCGAAACCGGGGCTCCGCCCCACACCCCGCGCCTCAATCGCCGGCGGGGCTGGGGGATCGGGGCTCCGCCCCGAACCCCGCTCCTCAAACGCCGGAGGGGCTGAAATCGCGCCCCGCTCGCAGGGCTGACGCGGCCAAATCCAGCCCGCCGGCGTTTGAGGCGCGGGTCCGGGGCGGATGCCCGATCCGTCGGCACGCCGCACTCTTCAGCCCCGCCGGCGATTGAGGTGCGGGGTCTGGGGCGGAGCCCCAGGGGGCGGCGGAGCCGGGCCTCGCAGGGCCCTGCGAGGCCCCGCCGCAGGCGGCCCGCATACCCTCCCCGGGAGGATCCCGGCCCGCACGGACACCCGCACACCCCTCCGGAGGAGACATGGTCCAACCCGTTCACACGACAACGGCGGCGGGAGTCACCACCCTGACGCTCGACTCCCCGGCCAACCGCAACGCCCTCTCCGCGGAGCTCGTGGCAGCGACCCGTGCCGCCCTCGCCGCCGCCGCCGCGGACCCGGCGGTCCGGGCCGTCGTCCTCACCCACACCGGCAACACCTTCTGCTCCGGCGCCGACCTGAAGTCCCCCTGCGCCCCGGCCGACTTCCTCGCCCTGCTCCGCGAGATCGCCGCTCTGCCCAAGCCCGTGGTCGCCCGGGTCACCGGCCACGTCCGGGCCGGCGGCCTCGGGCTGCTCGGCGTCTGCGACATCGCCGCCGCCGGGCCGAAGTCCTCGTACGCCTTCACCGAGACCCACCTCGGCCTCGCCCCCGCGGTGATCTCCATGCCGCTGCTCCCGCGCCTGGACCCCCGCGCCGCCGCCCGCTACTTCCTCACCGCCGAGGCCTTCGACGCCGCCGAGGCCGCCCGGATCGGGCTGCTCACCCTGCACGCCGAGGACGTCGACGAGGCGCTGGAGCCCGTACTCGCCGGCCTGCGCAAGGCCTCCCCGCAGGGCCTGGCCGCGACCAAGGCGCTGACCGCCGCCGCCGTGCGCGAGGCCCTGCACCGCGACGGGGCGCGTCTGACAGAGCTGTCCGGGGAGCTCTTCGCGTCCGCCGAGGCCCGTGAGGGCATCACCGCCCGCTTCGAGCGCAGGGACCCGTCATGGGCCCTGTGACCAACGCGGCCGGCCCCAAGCAGGCGCGCAGCCGCGTCACCCGCCGCCACCTCCTGGAGGCGGCCGTCTCCTGTCTGGCGGAACACGGCTGGGCCGGTTCCACCGTCGCCGTCGTCGCCGAACGGGCCGGTGTCTCGCGGGGCGCGGCCCAGCACCACTTCCCGACCCGCGAGGACCTGTTCACCGCGGCCGTCGAGTACGTCGCCGAGGAACGGTCCACGGCCCTGCGCGACCTCTTCCACGCAGGCCCGGCCGCCCGCCCCGCGGTGGTGGAGGCGCTCGTGGACCTGTACACGGGCATCCTCTTCCGGGCCGCGCTCCAGCTGTGGGTCGCGGCCTCCAACGAGGAGCAGCTGCGTCCCCGGGTCACCGAGCTGGAGGCCCGGGTGGGCCGCGAGACCCACCGCATCGCCGTGGAACTGCTGGGCGCCGACGAGTCCGTGCCGGGCGTGCGGGAGACCGTGCAGGGCCTCCTCGACATGGCGCGCGGGCTGGGCCTGGCCAACGTCCTCACCGACGACACGGCCCGCCGGGCCCGCGTGGTGGCCCAGTGGTCCCGCATCCTCGACGCCGCCCTGGCCTGAGGCCCGCCCGAGGCAACTGCAGGGGACCAACGGGAGGGGACCAACGCCAGGGCGCCGCACCCCGGCATCGGGGTACGGCGCCCAGCGGTCGCCCGGCTACGCGCTCACGCGGTCTCGGCGATGTCCGCGTAGCCCTCGATCTCCTGCGGGTTGCGCCGGCCGGGGCCCGTGTAGCGGGCCGACGGGCGCACCAGGCGGCCCGTGCGCTTCTGCTCCAGGATGTGCGCCGACCAGCCGGCGGTACGGGCGCAGCTGAACATGGAGGTGAACATGTGCGCCGGGACCTCCGCGAAGTCCAGCATGATCGCGGCCCAGAACTCCACGTTGGTGGCGAGCACGCGGTCGGGGCGGCGCGCGTGCAGTTCCTCCAGCGCGGCCTTCTCCAGCGCGGCGGCCACCTCGTAGCGCGGCGCGTCGAGCTCCTTGGCGGTGCGGCGCAGCACGCGGGCGCGCGGGTCCTCGGCGCGGTAGACGCGGTGGCCGAAGCCCATCAGCCGCTCGCCCTTGTCGAGGGCCTTCTTCACGTACGCCACGGCGTCGCCGGTGCGCTCGATCTCCTCGATCATGCCGAGCACCCGGGACGGCGCGCCGCCGTGCAGCGGCCCGGACATGGCCCCGACGGCTCCGGACAGGGCGGCCGCCACGTCGGCCCCGGTGGAGGCGATGACGCGCGCGGTGAAGGTGGAGGCGTTCATGCCGTGTTCGGCGGCCGAGGTCCAGTACGCGTCGACGGCCTTGACGTGCCGCGGGTCCGGCTCGCCCCGCCAGCGGATCATGAACCGCTCGACCACGGACTCGGCTTTGTCGATCTCCCGCTGCGGCACCATCGGCAGGCCCTGGCCACGGGCGGACTGGGCGACGTACGACAGCGCCATCACGGCCGCGCGCGCCAGGTCGTCGCGGGCGGTCCGCTCGTCGATGTCCAGCAGCGGCTTCAGACCCCACACGGGGGCGAGCATCGCGAGCGCGGACTGCACGTCGACGCGGATGTCTCCGGAGTGGACCGGGATCGGGAAGGGTTCGGCGGCGGGCAGGCCCGGGTTGAAGGCACCGTCGACCAGCAGACCCCAGACGTTTCCGAACGAGACGTGCCCGACGAGGTCCTCGATGTCGACCCCGCGGTAGCGGAGGGAACCGCCTTCCTTGTCCGGTTCGGCGATCTCGGTCTCGAACGCGACGACCCCTTCGAGCCCGGGTACGAAGTCGGACATCAGGCGGCTCCTCAGATAGTGCGAACACGCGCGGCTCCCGGCGTGACTCGCGGTCCGGCGCGGTCATCCCCGTTGATGCCCGGCACGGTCGATGGTCACCCGCGCGGGGACCTTCGGACCGGCCCCAAGATTTTGGCCGCTCCGCCTCGACTGCGGAAGCGTGACATACGGCACACCGCCACCGGCCCGGCTGCGGCAGGATGGCCAGCGTGACCGATCAGGACATTGACCCCGCCACGATGCGCAAGCAGTACCGCTCGGAAATCGTCCTTGAGGAGACCCTCGCCGAGCATCCGATGGACCAGTTCGCCCTGTGGTTCCAGCAGGCAGCCGACTCGCACCTCTTCGAACCGAACGCGATGGTCGTCTCGACGGCCACCCCCGACGGCCGGCCCAGCTCGCGCACGGTGCTGATGAAGCAGTTCGACGGGCGCGGCTTCGTCTTCTTCACCAACTACGCCTCCCGCAAGGGCCGCGAGCTCGCCGAGAACCCGTACACCTCCCTGCTCTTCCCCTGGCACCCCATCTCGCGCCAGGTGATCGTCACCGGCACCGCGGCCCGCATCGGCCGCGACGAGACGGCGGCGTACTTCCGCTCCCGCCCCCACGGCTCCCAGCTGGGCGCCTGGGCGAGCGAGCAGTCCAGCGTGATCGGCTCCCGCGCGGAACTGGACCGCCGTTACGCCGAGCTGGACGCCCGCTACCCGGAGGGCGAGCAGGTCCCGGTCCCGCCGGAATGGGGCGGCCTGCGCGTGGTCCCGGAGGCGGTGGAGTTCTGGCAGGGCCACGAGAACCGCCTGCACGACCGGCTGCGCTACGTCCTGGACGAGGGCGAGTGGCGCGTCGAGCGGCTCTGCCCGTAGCCGTGCGGCGCCGTGCGGGAGGGTTCGGCCGGCGGGCCCGCCCGCACGAAGGGCCCCCGGAAAGCGGGAGCGGCCGCAACGCAGGCGACCCGCGGGCTCTGGGTCTCTCTCCTGCAGTGAGAGAAGCCGGCCGGACGTACCGGCGAGCCCGCGGGTCGGGTGACTGCTGTGGATTGGCGCCTGGCGATCCCGCCGGGCACCGCACTGGGTGCGTGCGACGACGGGCGCTTAGCCCGCAGCCACCTCACGCGTCCGGTTTCCGTACATTGCGGCAACCACCTCCCTTCTCGTGTACGTCCGAGCCTAGGCAGGGGCCGCGGCAGCCACAACTGTTTATTCACCCGCCAATTTCCCGTATCCAATCCGCGGAAAGCAGTGTGGGCTGCGTCACGTTCCAGTTGAATGATCCGACGTGCCGCACACGCGAACACCTGCTGGGGGTGCCAGGTGACTGCTTCCGGACGTGACGAGACCGCAGACGATCTGCTCGCCGCGCTGCTGGACGGGATGGACGCCGCCTTGTGCGCGTTCGACTCCGACGGCGTGATCACCCACTGGAACCGCGAGGCCGAGCGGATCCTGGGCTGGTCCGCGGGCGAGGCCGTGGGACGCAAGGGCTTCGAGGGGTGGGCGGTGCGGGCCGCCGACGCCCACGACGTGCAGGACAGACTCATGGCTGCCCAGCACGTGCCCGGCCGGCAGGTGCACGAGTTCGCGCTGCTCACCAAGGACGGCGGGCGCGTCCTCGTACGGACCCAGTCGGCCGGGGTGCCGGGCGCGGACGGTAAGCCCGCCGGGGTGTACTGCGCCTTCAGCGAGGTGCACGCGCAGATCGACCTGGAGCGGTCCATCGCGCTGAGCGAGGCCCTGATGGAGGACGCCTCCTGGGGCGTCGTCCTCGTCGACGTCGACCTGCGGCCCGCCGTCGTCAACGCGCACGCCGCGCGCGCCTTCGGGACCGGCCGCACCGCCCTGCTCGGACGCCCGCTGGGGGAGCTGCTCACCCAGGGCGTGGAGGAGCTCGAAGGCGCGCTCCAGCACGTGCTCGCCGAGGGGGCGCCGCCCGCGCCGGTGGAGATGTGGGTGTCGGTGCGCACCGCCGAGGGGGTGCGGCGCAGGTGCTGGCGGTGCGGGTTCCTGCGGCTGGCCTCGCCGCTCGCGGAGGAACCGGTGCCGCTGGGCGTCGGCTGGCTGTTGCAGGACGTCACCGAGGCCCGGCAGGAGCAGCTGGACACCGCGCAGCTGCGGTTCCGGTCCCACCAGCTGCACCGCGCGGGGCGGGCCGCCGCCGAGTGCGAGGACCCGGCCGAGGCGGCCGCCGTACGCCTGGACTTCGCCCTGGCCGGCTTCGCCGAGCACGCGCTGCTGGACGTACTGGATCCCGCGGCCGACCCCGAGCGGCGAAGGCTCGTACGGTCCGCCGCGTCCCCACCGGTGCTGCCGGGGCCCGGCTCGATCCCGGTCCGGTACGCCGCCGGGCATCCGGTCCTCCAGGCCCTGGACCGGATCGGCTCGGTGCGTACCTCCGCCCCGCGCGGCGAGGCCGACGCGCAGTGGGCGCGGGCCCGCCAGTGGCCCGAGGGCGCGGCGCACGTGCTGTGCACGGTGCTGCGCAGCCGGGGGCGGACGCTGGGGGCGCTGACCTTCGTGCGCGGGCCCACGCGGGTGGCCTTCGAGCGCGCGGACGCGGAGTACGCGGAGGAGGTCGCGGCCCGGGTGGCCGCCGATCTGGACCTGGCGGCGGGAGGGCACCTGCCGGGCTAGTGCCCGTCCTGCTGCCCGTCCCCCTGCTTCCGGTTGCCGTCCCCGTTCCCGTTCTGGTTCTCGCCGATCTGTGACGGGGAGGGCAGCGACCACAGGTGGTCCGGGGTGACGATCTCGGTGACGGCCCGGCCGATCGTGGTGCTGTACGAGCCGCCGCGGTCGACGTCGGAGTTGATCAGGACGACCAGCGTGGCCCGCTGCTGCGGCAGTTGGGCCGTGATGGTCTCGTAGCCGGGCAGCTCGCCGTTGTGCCCGAGCCAGCCGTTGACGTCGGCGATGCCGAGGCCGTACGAGATCCCCGGCACGCCCACCGGTCCGGTGCGCAGCCGCTGCGCCTGGGTGGCGGGCGTCAGCAGCCGGCCGTCCGCCAGCGCCGGGGCCCAGGTGTGCAGGTCGTCGAGGTCGGAGACGACGGCTCCGGCGGCCCAGGCCCAGGACGGGTTCCAGGTGGTGGCGGCGGTGACGGCGCCGTCGGGGGTGAAGGCGGTGTAGCCCTGCGCGTGCGGTTCGGGCAGGGCCGCGCCGGTGGGCAGGGCGGTGCTGGTCAGCTTCAGCGGCTCGAACACGTGCTGTTGCAGGAAGGTGTGCAGCGGCTGCCCGCTGATCTTCTCGATGATCAGGCCGAGCAGCACGATGTTGGTGTTGCTGTACTCCCACTTCGCGCCCGGGGCGAAGTTCGCCGGGTGGGCGAAGGCGTAGTCGAGGAGCTGGCGCGGGGTGAAGGAGCGGTGCGGGTCGGCGCGCAGGGAGTCGAGGAACTTCGGGTCGCTGGTGTAGTCGTACAGGCCGCTGCGCATGGCGGCGAGCTGGCGGAGGGTGATCTTCTCGCCACCGGGGACCCCGTCCAGGTACGTCGAGACGGGGGCGTCGAGCCTGACGCGGCCCTGGTCGACGAGCTGGAGGAGGGCGGTGACGGTGAAGGTCTTGGTCACGCTGCCGATGCGGGTGTGGAGGTCGGTCTTCATGGGCGCCCCGGAGGCCGTGTCCGCGAGGCCGAAGGACTTCACGTAGTCCCCGCGCCCGGGCATCCACAGGCCGACGGTCACGCCCGGGATGCCGCCCTTCTTCATCGCCGCGGTGATGGCGGCGTCGAGCCGGGCGACGGTGGCCGGGTCGAGGTCGCGGCTCACGAGGCCCGGGCTCAGGCCGGCGGGGGCGAGCGCCGCCCCGGCGTGCGGGGCGGCGCCCACGCCCGCCACGAAGAGGAGGAGGGCCGCGGCGCCGGCCCGCAGGGCCCGGCGCGCGGCGTGCGGGACATGCCGGACGTGCGGTGCGGAGGATTCTGGGGTCGGGGCGGGAGTGGCGGACATGCCCGGTCACCTCTGAACTGCGCGGGGCCCCGAGTTGCCGTACCCGTCCATCGTAGGAAGGGGCTGCCGGTGGGGCGACCGCCCGGTCAGTGCCGGAAGAAGATCCGGTCGCCGTACTCCCGCATCACGCGGCCGTTCCACTCGTGGCCGCCGTCGACGTTGCCCGAGCGCAGCAACGGGGGCTCCACCCCGCGGGCGGCGAGCTCGCCGGCCGCCGCCGCCATGACCGCCTGCATGATCGCGCTGGTCACGACGGTGGAGGCGGGGGCGAAGGGCGCCTCGATGCCGTCGATGCTCAGCTCGGCGTCCCCGACCGCGATCTTGCTGTCGAGGACGACGTCGCAGTGGTCCTTGAGGAAGCCGCCGGAGACGTGCCGCGACTTGGTCTCGGTGGCGTACGCCACCGAGGTCACGCCGATGACCTTGAGGCCGATGGCGCGGGCGTTCATGGCCATCTCCACCGGCAGGGCGTTGCGCCCGGAGAGGGAGATGATCACGAGGACGTCGCCGGCGCAGGCGGGGCTGCTGTCGAGGACGGCGCCGGCGAGGCCGTCGACCCGTTCCAGGGCGCTGCCCAGGGTCGCGGGCATGACGTCGATGCCGACGGTGCCGGGGACGGCGAGGAAGTTCATCAGGGCCATGCCGCCGGCCCGGTAGACCACGTCCTGGGCGGGCAGCGAGGAGTGCCCGGCCCCGAACGCGAAGAGCCGGTTGCCGCCGGCGACGGCGTCGGCGACGAGGGAGCCGGCCTCCGCGATGTGCGGGGCCTCCTCGTCCCGCACCCGCTCCAGCAGACCGATGGCGGCGTCGAAGAACTGACCGGCCAGCTTGCTCTCGCTCATACGACGATGGCCCTTCCGGAGGTGGGGGTGCGTCCGTGTCCGCCGCTCACCGTGCGGTCTGGACCAAGGGCGTGTCAATACGGGCGCCACGAGATGTCCGGGACCGGTCTTGACCCTCGGCACGGGACGGTTGTCGGCCCGATGCGTCAGAATTGGGGGCAGGGCCAGCGCACGCAATCCGAGGGGCACGAATGTCCGGACTGATCGATACCACGGAGATGTATCTCCGCACCATCCTTGAGCTGGAGGAGGAAGGTGTGGTCCCCATGCGCGCCCGTATCGCCGAACGGCTGGATCAGAGCGGCCCGACGGTGAGCCAGACGGTGGCACGGATGGAGCGGGACGGCCTGGTGGCCGTCGCCAGCGACCGGCACCTGGAGCTGACCGAGGAGGGGCGGCGGCTGGCGACGCGCGTGATGCGCAAGCACCGGCTCGCGGAGTGCCTGCTCGTCGACGTCATCGGCCTGGAGTGGGAGCAGGTGCACGCCGAGGCCTGCCGCTGGGAGCACGTGATGAGCGAGGCGGTGGAGCGGCGGGTGCTGGAGCTGCTGCGCCACCCGACCGAGTCGCCGTACGGGAACCCGATCCCGGGGCTGGAGGAGCTGGGCGAGAAGGCCGAGGCGGACCCGTTCCTGGAGGACGGCATGGTCAGCCTGTCCGAGCTCGACCCGGGCGCGGAGGGCAAGACCGTGGTCGTGCGCCGGATCGGTGAGCCGATCCAGACGGACGCCCAGCTGATGTACACGCTGCGGCGGGCGGGCGTACAGCCCGGCTCGGTGGTGAGCGTGACGGAGTCCCCGGGCGGGGTGCTGGTCGGCAGCGGTGGCGAGGCCGCCGAGCTGGACGCGGACGTCGCTTCCCACGTCTTCGTGGCGAAGCGCTGACCTCGACGCCCCGCACGGCTTCCGCGACCTCGACTTCGACGCGGGCGGTCATGCCCGCCGGTGTCGATTCGTTGCCGGCGTCGGCTCGATTCGTTGGACTGGTGGGAAGTGGGCGGTCCCGGCGCCTTGCGGCACCGGGACCGGTCCTCCCCTTGTGACCCGGAGCCCCGAGCTCTCAAGGTCTCCCCTTCGGACCGTCTTCCCCGAGCGGCCCGCCTCCCTGTTGAAAGGATCTCCATCGGCAGCGGCGGCCAATCCTTGAGCAAGGTCACTCGAAAGAGCGGTGTTGTAGGCGAGAACCCTGTTTTCGAATGTGGGTTCGATAGTCTGGCGGTGAGTGAAGGGGGTGCATCTGCGGTGGTACAGCGCGTCGATGTGACAGGGGCCGGAGGCGTCCGCCTGGCCGCCTGGGAGTTCCGCGAAACGGCCGCCGAGGCCGACCCCCGCCCCGGGGTGCTCTTACTGCACGGTCTGATGGGCCGCGCCTTCCACTGGTCCGGCACCGCCCGCTGGCTCCGCGAGACCCGCCGCGTGGTGGCCCTGGACCAGCGGGGACACGGCCAGAGCGGCCGGCCGCCCGGCGGCCCCGACGTCCCCACCTCCTTCGGGCGCGAGGCGTTCGTGGCCGACGCCGAGGCCGCCGTCGAGCAGCTCGGCCTCGCCCCCGTCACCCTGATCGGCCACTCCATGGGCGCCCTCACCGCCTGGCAGCTCGCGGCCCGCCGCCCGGACCTGGTCGAAGCCCTGGTCATCTGCGACATGCGCGCCTCCGCCCTCGGCGCCGCCTCCCAGCAGGAATGGGAGGAATGGTTCCACCGCTGGCCCCTGCCCTTCCCCACCCAGGACGCCGCCCGCCGCTGGTTCGGCGAGGACGACCCCCGGGTCGAGCGCCCCGACCCCGGCCGCGGTGCCTTCTTCGCCGAGGTCATGCACGAGGCACCGGACGGCTGGCGCCCGCTCTTCTCCCGCCGCGAGATGCTGACGGCCCGCGAGACCTGGGTCCACGACGCCCACTGGGAGGAGCTGGCCAAGGTCCGCTGCCCGACGCTGGTGGTGCGCGGCCTGGACGGCGAGCTGGGCCGGGCCGAGGCCCAGGAGATGGTCCGCGTCCTCCCGTCCGGGCAGTACGCGGAGATCCCCGACGCCGGCCACTACCTCCACTACGACCAGCCGACGGCCTGGCGCGCGGCCCTGGAGCCCTTCCTGGACGGGATCAAGGCCGAGGCCTCCTGACGGCACCGGCAGGCCGTGCCGGCCGGGGACGGCGTCAGGGCGGCGACGCCCCACCGGGTGAACCGTCTCCGCCCGGTCTCCGCTCCCGAGAGGGGAGCGGGGACCGGCCCGTTCGCCGGAGGTCAGCCCTTGCTGACCGCCCACAGGATCTCCGGCAGCTTGCGCGCCACCGTCGGGGCCGCCAGCCGCAGGCCCGCCCAGGTGGCCAGCGCCCCCCAGACCACGCCCAGGGGGAGCACGATCCAGGAGGCGTCCTGGTGCCCGGCCACGTGGAGCCAGATCGTCAGGGCGATCACCGGGGCGCAGATCACCGCCGAGACGAGCAGCCCGCCGAAGATGCCCGCCCAGGCGAGCCCGGCCTGGCCCGGGACGACGTTCTTGAACGCGCCGTCCGACGGGATGGAGTACGGGAAGCGGGCCGAGGCCAGCGCCCCCGCGCAGAGCATCGACCCGAGCAGGGCCAGGGCCAGGCCCGTGGCCGCCGGAAGGGCGCTCCAGTCGCCGGTCAGCGCGGCCGTCACCACGGTGACGAGGATCGTGTACGGGACTGTGACGAGGGCGAGCGCGGCGGCGCGGGCGCGCAGTTCCACGTACGCGTCGCGCGGGCCGCAGATGGTCTGCGCGACCATCCAGAACGCCGAGGTGTCCTGCCCGAACTGGTTGTACATCTGCATGCCCAGCATGCCCGCGCCGAAGGTGGCGAGGTAGACGGACCCGGTGCCCTGGAGGGCGTTGAAGACCGGGACGATCAGGCCGATCGCCAGCGCCGTCACCCAGGCGGCCTTGGTCTTCGGGTCGCGGACGACGTAGCGCAGGCTGCGCTGCACGGCCGCGCCGGTCCGGCCGGCGGGCAGCAGCGACCAGAGGCCGCCCGCACCCCGCTCCTTCGTCGGCCGGGCGGCGGCGATGGTCGAGCCGTCCGGCGTGACCATCAGCCGGGTCAGGCTCCGCTCCCAGAACCACAGCAGGCCGACCAGGGCGGCCAGGGTCAGGGCCAGTTGGGCGGCGGCCACCCCGTACGCGCCCCCGCTCACCGAGTCCACCATGCCGACGGCGGTCGCCGGCGGCAGCCACCGCACCACCGCCTCGACGGGCTCCAGCGTCGACAGGCCGCCCGCCTGGAACAGGCGCTGGCTGCCGAAGTTGACCAGCTGGCCGCCCACCGCGATCAGCAGGCCGCTGAGCAGGGCCAGGTCGCGCCCCTTGCGGCTGGTCAGCAGCCGGACGTTGGCCGTGGCCACGGCCCGTGCGAGGGCCACGCAGCCGAGCAGCAGGAGCGGCGCGGCCACCACCGCGGCCACGGCTGCGGCGGCGCCGCGCGCGACGGCGATCACCGAGCCGGCCGCGAGGCACAGCGTGAACAGCGGCCCGATGCCGACCAGCGACGACGCGAACAGGGCCCGTACGAGGGGACGCGGGCGCAGCGGCAGCATGACGAGCCGGCTGGGGTCGAGCGTCTCGTCCCCGGTGGGGAAGAACAGCGGCATGAACGCCCAGGCGACCGCCAGGATCGCGGCCAGGAGGACGACGACCGTGCCCGCGTGGGCGTTCCCGCGCAGCAGGGCCAGGCCGAGCGTCAGGAAGAAGCCGACGAGCAGGGCGAAGGCGAGCGTCGAGAAGTAGGCGGCCTTGCGCTTGGAGGAGCCCTTCAGGCCGTTGCGCAGCAGCGACAGCTTGAGGCGGACGAAGAGCGGGGTCAGCGGGACCGCCGCGACGGAGGTGGCGGACGCGGCCGCCGGGGCGACAGCGCCGGCACGGGCACTCGTGACACCCGTGGCGGGGGTGTCGGGGGCGGCCGGAGTGGCGGGCGAGGTCATCGCGTGACCGTCCCGGAGCCGCCGCCGAGCCATTCCAGCGCGTCCCCGGCCGCGTCGCGCCCGTGTGCGCCGACCAGTTCGAGGAAGGCGGCCTGGAGGGAGGGCGCGGAGCCCCGTACGTCGGCCAGCGGGCCCGCGGCGCGGATCCGGCCGGCGGCCATCACGGCCACCCAGTCGCACAGCGACTCGACGAGCTCCATCACGTGGGAGGAGAAGACGACGGTGGCACCGGACGCGGTGTAACGTTCCAGCACCCTGCGGATGGTCTGCGCCGACACCGGGTCGACGCCCTCGAACGGCTCGTCCAGGAAGAGCACTTCGGGGTTGTGCAGCAGTGCGGCCGCCAGGCCGATCTTCTTGCGCATGCCCGTCGAGTAGTCCACGACCAGCTTGTGCTGCGAGCCCGCGAGGTCGAGGACGTCCAGCAGCTGCGTCGCCCGCTTGTCGGTCTCCTCGCCCGGCAGCCCGCGCATGCGGCCCATGTAGCCGAGCAGTTCGCGGCCCGACAGCCGCTCGAAGAGCCGCAGCCCCTCGGGCAGCACCCCGATCCGTGCCTTCACCTCGGTCGGGTCCGCCCACACGTCCCGCCCCGCGACGAGCACCCGCCCCATGTCCGGGCGCAGCAGCCCGGTCACCATCGACAGCGTGGTCGTCTTGCCCGCGCCGTTCGGGCCCACCAGACCGATGAACCGGCCCGCGGGCAGCTCCAGATCGATCCCGGCCACGGCCACCTGCTCGCCGAAGCGCTTCCACAGACCTTCCACCCGCACGGCGGAGGGCGCGGGTTTCGCGCCACCCGGCCCGTACGTCCCACCCGTCGCATCGCCCTGGTCCGGCATGCGCCTGCCTCTCTTGCGTCCCCGTTGGTCGTTCCTTCCTCACCATAGGAGGAGGGGGAGAGGCCCGAGCAGTTACTTATGTCATGACTTTCCGATCATGAACTTCACGTCAGGCCTGGCGGCGCTTGCGGTCCGCCGCCGCCTCGCTCCCGCACGCGTACGCCAGCGCGTCGATCAGCTCCTCCGTGTCCGGCAGCCACCGGTTCGCCGGAGTGGGCCGCCGGGCCCACTGGACCGCGCCGCGGCCGCCGAAACGGGTGGGCGGCGCGGCCACGTACTCGCCCTCGCCGCGCGCCACCAGGTCGATGCCGGTCGGCGACCAGCCCAGCTTCCGTACGAGATCGCCGACCTTGACGCCGGCGCCCGGCAGGACGAAGAACAGCATCCGGTGGTCGGGCGTCAAGGTGACCGGCCCGAGCGTGCGCTGCATCCGCTCCAGCCGCGCGAGCGCCAGGAAGCCGGCCGACTCCGGTACGTCCAGCGCGTCGAACGTGCGGCCCGTCGGCAGCAGGATCGAGGCCTCCGGGTGCTTCGCCCAGACCCGCCGGACCTGGACCGCGCTGCCCGTGGCCTGGGCCGCCCAGTCCTTCACCGCGGGGTGTGCGCCGGGCGCGGGGCAGTCCGCCGCTCCGCAGGAGCACAGCTCCCGGCCGTCGCCGGGCTCCAGCCAGGTGCCGGCGAAGACGTCCCAGTGCCGTTCTTCCGCGTACCGCACGGCGTGGTCCAGCAGCAGTTCGCCGCGCTGCTTGGGGATGGGTGCGGTCTCGGTGACTCCGATGGTCTCTTCCACGCCCATCACAACTCCCCGGGTCACCCGGGGTTACGGGCGTAAACCAGCGGGTGGACGGAGCATCGATCCTGCATACGGGGCGCACTGATGCACGCGTGGGGGCGCGTAGGAGGCCGGGGCGCTGGAGTTGGGTAGCGACACGACGCAGAGCGGAAGATTCTCCGCACATCAGGCGGGAAGTGATCATTCCAACGGATCACCCGCGGTCAGCAGGGGGTTTTCATGGCAGCCAGGCCTCTCGTCGCCCGCCAGCCGAACGAACGGCTGCAGGCGCTCATCCAGGAAGCCGGGTGCTCCAATGCCGGGCTCGCCCGGCGCGTGAACATGTGCGGGGCGGAGCACGGCCTCGATCTCCGCTACGACAAGACCTCCGTGGCCCGCTGGCTGCGCGGCCAGCAGCCGCGCGGGCGGGCACCCGGAATCATCGCCGAGGCGATCGGGCGCAAACTCGGCCGGACCGTCACCATCGACGAGATCGGCATGGCCAACGGCAAGAACCTCGCCTCGGGCGTCGGCCTGCAGTTCTCGCCGACCGTCGTCGGAGCGATCGAGCAGGTCTGCGAGCTGTGGCGCAGCGACGTCGGCCGCCGCGACTTCCTGGTGGGTTCGAGCGTGGCGGCGTCCGCGCTCGTCGAGCCGAGCCGCGACTGGCTGATCACCGGGGCCGACACCCAGGTGGCCCGCAGCGGGGGTTCGCGCGTCGGCATGCCGGACGTCGAGGCGGTACGGGCCACCACCGAGGCGCTCAAGGACCTCGACCACCGCTTCGGCAGCGGGCACGTCCGGCCGGTGGTCGTGCACTACCTCAACTCGGTGGTGTCCGGGCTGATCGGCGGCTCCTACCGGGAGCCGGTGGGACGGTCGCTGTTCGCCGCCGTCGCCCGGCTGACCGAGCTGGCGGGCTACATGGCGGTGGACACCGGCCAGCCGGGCCTGGCGCAGCGGTACTACATCCAGGCGCTACGGCTGGCCCAGGCGGCCGGCGACCGGGCGTACGGCGGGTACGTGCTGGCCGCGTCCATGAGCCACCTCGCCGCCGAACTGGGCAACCCGCGGGAGATCGCGCAGCTGGCGCGGGCCGCCCAGGAGGGCACGCGGGGGCAGGTCACCCCGCGCGTCGAAGCCATGTTCTACGCCGCCGAGGCGCGCGGGCACGCCCTGCTGGGGGACACCCGGGCCACGGCGGTGCTGTCGGCGCGGGCGGTCAGCGCGCTGGAGCGGGCGGAACCGGAGTCGGGCGACGACCCGGTGTGGATCCGCCACTTCGACGAGGCGTACCTCGCGGACGAGCTGGCGCACTGCCACCGGGACCTGGGCCAGGCCGACGCGGCGGGCAAGCGGGCGGAGGAGGCGCTGCGGGGCCTGCCGGCGGGCAAGGCGCGGCGCCGGGCCATCGGACTGCTGCTGCTGGCCGCGGCGCAGGTCCAGCAGCGCGAGGTGGAACAGGCCTGCCAGACCGCGACGAAGGCGGCGGAACTGCTGGAGGGGTTGCGGTCGAACCGGGGGACGGAGTACCTGGAGGACTTCCGGACGCGGCTGGAGCCGTACCGGGAGGAGGCGGCGGTACGGGAGTTCGGGGCGCGCCTCGAAGCCAGGGTCGCCTGACGCTCCGGCGCCGCCGCCCCTTCGGCCCCGCCCCGGGCCGCACCCGGTCACGGATCGGGGCTCCGCCCCGGACCCCGCGCCTCAAACGCCGGCGGGGCTGGATGTGGTGCGGGCTCCGCTCCGGGTCCCCCGCCTCAAACGCCGGCGGGGCTGGATGTGCGGGCTCCGCCCCGGACCCCGCGCCTCGGACGCCGGCGGGGCTGGGTGTGCGGGCTCCGAGCCTCGGGCGTCGGCGGGGCTGGGGGGCGGCGGCTCGGGGCAAACCCTGGCGAGGCTGGGTGCGGCGGTGCGTGACCGGGTAGCGTGACCGACGGTTCCGTAGGGTCGGGCGAGTCGGAGAAGGAGTCCCGGTGGCGCAGAGCGGACAAGGGGGTGCCCCCCAGCCGGGTGCCCCGTGGGGTCCGGACGAGGCGTCCGGGTATCCGGTGTACCCGGAGCAGCCGCAGCCCGGGCCCGCGTACGGGTACCCGCACGCCGCACCCGGGCACGTGCTCGGGCCCGGCTACGAGGGGCCGGGGGAGCCGCACGGCTACGGGTACCCGCCGCTGCCCGAGGCCGCGACCCAGTACATCCCGCCGGTTCCGGCGGCTCCCGCGCACGACGAGGCCGCGACGCAGTACATCCCGCCCGTGCCGGCCGCCTCCGCGCACGACGAGGCCGCGACGCAGTACATACCGCCCGTACCGGCCGCTCCCGCGCACGGCGAGGCCGCGACCCAGTACATCCCGCCCGTACCGGCCGGCCCCGCGTACGGCGAGGCCGCGACGCAGTACATCCCGCCGGTGCCGTCGGGGGCCGCCGACCGCGACCCCGGCGACCGGGGCATCGAGGGGTTCGACGGGCTGTTCCGCGGCGACGACGGCTCCGCCGGGCACACCCAGCACCTGCCGCCCGTCCAGGAGCCCGTGCTGCGCCGGCCGCCGCCGCGCCCCTACCCGCCGCGCGCGGAGCGCCCCGTACCCCCCGTGCAGTCCCACCCGCAGCAGCAGTACGCCCCGCCCCCGCCACCCCCGGCGCCGGAGGCGCCCCGCAGGGTCTCGCCCGCCGTCATCGCCGCCGTCGTGATCGGCCTGGCGGTGGTCGGGCTCGGCGTCGGCTCGCTGCTCAGCGACGACAAGCCGCAGAACAACGACCCCGGCGCGGTGCCCGCCGCACCGGCCGCGAGCGGCGCCTCCGCCGCCCCCGGCGGCGAGGCGCCCGTCGACCCGGCCCGCCCGCAGGCCGTCCAGCTGGACAAGCTCCTCGCGGACAGCAACGACAGCCGCGCCTCGGTGATCAAGGCCGTCGAGGACATCAAGGGCTGCGGCAACCTCGACCAGGCGGCCGCCGACCTGCGCGACGCGGCCCGCCAGCGCGAGGAACTCGTCACGCGCCTCCAGGAGCTGAAGCTGGACAAGCTCCCGGACAACGCCAAGCTGTCCGCGGCCCTCACCAAGGCCTGGCAGTCCTCCGCGGACGCCGACAACAGCTACGCCTCCTGGGCGGACGACGTGGACGACGACAAGTGCAAGGACGGCAAGGCCAAGTCGACGAAGAACGCCACCGAAGCCAACAAGTCGAGCGGCGAGGCGACCAAGGCCAAGGAGTCCGCCGCGAGCATGTGGAACACGATCGCGGCCAAGTACGGCCTCACCAAGCGGGACAAGTCCCAGCTCTGAGCATCAGGCCGTCTGGGGCGCCTGCACCAGGGTCGGGGTCATGTCCAGGGGCGGCTCGGCGGGCTGTGCCACGAGCCGTCCGGCCTGGACGATCTGGAAGGTGACCTGGCCGTTGACGATGCGGGGGAAGCCGGCGACGGCGCGCATGTCCTGGTAGCGCCAGCTCAGGTCCGGGGTGAGGCCGCCCGTCTTGACGGGCTGGGACTCGTTCAGCGCCCGCTTGACCACGCGGGCGGTGATGCCCTCGTCCTCCTTGAAGCGCTTCACGATCTCGCTCAGCACGGTGTACGCGATCCAGGTGGTCTGCGCCCCGCTGTCGTCGGGGTCGACGTCGTCGTCGCCGAAGGCGTGCTCGGCGACCACGTTGCGCATCGGCGTCCAGAGCGGATCGGAGCCCACCGGGTACCAGCTGGTGAGGTACGCGCCCTCGAAGGGGCTCTCCTTGCCGCCGGTGCGGTCCACCAGGGACTGGCTGACGCTGCCGAGGACGGAGGAGATCTGCGGCTTCCTGCGCTGCGCCTCGGTCCGCCGGAAGGCGTCGAAGAAGGTCTCGGTGCGCTCGCCGAGGACGGCGGTGACGCAGCCCTTGTCCTTCTCCTTCTCCTTGCCGGTGCCGGTGGTGTGCGCGAGCGCCTCCCGGGCCTGCGGACCGAAGTCCGCGGAGTCCTCGGCGGCCCGGATGTCGGCGGCGTCGGCCATCTTGTTGGCCCGCAGCCCGGCGTTGAGCAGGACCGGCAGGGTGTCGCCGGCGAGGGTGTCGGGGCGGACGAGGGCGACCTGGGCACAGGCGCGGCTCAGCTGGTGGCCGGCGCCGGCGATGAGGACGGGCTGGCCGCCGTTGACGGGGTAGGAGAGCGGGGACTGGAACTCCTCGGAGGAGACCCCGTACCCGCCGATGAAGGGGATGCCCTCCGCCTCCAGCGGGGCCATGAAGGCGCGGCCGTGCTGGCTGTACGAGCCGACGACGGCGACGGCCTTCTCGGCGACGGCCTTGCGGGCGCAGTCGGCGGCGCCGCTGGGGGTGTTCTTCTCGTTGCAGGTCAGTACGCGCAGCTTGTGCCCGTTGATCCCACCCTTGGAATTCACCCAGCGTTCGTACGCCTTCGCCATGCCGGTCATCCCCGGCATGTTGGTTGCCTTGGTGCCCTCCGGGGCGAAGGTCATGACCGTGATGGTCCCCCCGGAGCCCCCCGGGCCTCCGGGGAGCGCCCCGCATCCGGCGACGAGACAGGCACCCATCGCCGTGGCCACGAAGGTGCGGGACAGGGATGCTGCGCGTCGCGAGATGGTCATGTCCATGCACCATTCCGCCCCACAGGTAACTGTCGAGTGAGATGGACACAACATTCGGTGACGCCCAGGTGAATTACGGGGGCGCCCGCTCCGTCACGGGCGCCTGAAGATCGCGTTGAACAGGAACGTACGATCGAAAGCGTGACATTCGCCCAAGGTTCGAAGAACTCTTCCCGCCGCGGCGGCCGCTCCTCCACCATGGGCGGCATGCCCCTCAATGACATGCCGTGGTGGCGCTGGCGCGGCAACGTGCGCTCGGCGCTGCACATGCTCTCCGACCCGGCCTTCCACGAGGACACCTGGCTGACCGGCGTCGACGGGTACGGCGACGTCACCGACGCCGTGTACCGGCTCGTCGAGGACACCTGGCTCGACAGCTGGTCGGCCGAGAAGTACGTCGGCACGATCTTCCGCGACTCGCAGGAGGCCGCCCTCGTCGACCTCGCGGTCCTGCGGGTGCTCCGCATCCTCCACCAGGTCGGGCCCGACGCCCCGGTCTCCGCCTACCTGGAGCACCACGCGTGGCCCGAGGCGGTGCGCGCCGCCCGCGAGGCGCACGTACGGCTCGCGGAGGCGGACGGGGACGACCCCGACGTCCGGCCGACGTCGCTGGAAGTGTTGAGGATCCTCACCCGCGCGGTGTGAAAGGCTGTGCGGTCATGAGCGACCCGCACAACGAGGCCCCGGCCCAGCCCCAGCCCCAGTACGTCCTGACCGTGTCCTGCCCCGACAAGCAGGGCATCGTGCACGCCGTGTCGAGCTACCTCTTCATGACCGGCTGCAACATCGTGGACAGCCAGCAGTTCGGAGACCGGGAGACCGGACTCTTCTTCATGCGGGTGCACTTCGAGGCCGAGCCCGCGGTGACCGTCGAGAAGCTGCGCGCCAGCTTCGCCGCGATCGGCGACTCGTTCAAGATGGACTGGCAGATCCACCGCTCCGAGGAGCGGATGCGGATCATCCTCATGGTGTCGAAGTTCGGCCACTGCCTGAACGACCTGCTCTTCCGCTCGAGCATCGGCGCCCTGCCGGTCGAGATCGCGGCCGTGGTCTCCAACCACACCGACTTCGCCGAGCTGGTCGCCTCGTACGACGTCCCGTTCGTGCACATCCCGGTGACGAAGGAGACGAAGGCGGCGGCGGAGGCGCAGCTGCTGGAGCTCGTGCGCGCGGAGAACGTCGAGCTGGTGGTGCTGGCGCGGTACATGCAGGTGCTGTCGGACACCCTGTGCAAGGAACTGAGCGGGCGGATCATCAACATCCACCACTCGTTCCTGCCGAGCTTCAAGGGCGCGAAGCCGTACCACCAGGCGCACGCGCGCGGTGTGAAGCTGATCGGCGCGACCGCGCACTACGTGACGGCGGACCTCGACGAGGGGCCGATCATCGAGCAGGAGGTCGAGCGGGTGGGCCACGAGGTGACCCCCGACCAGCTGGTGGCGGTGGGGCGGGACGTGGAGTGCCAGGCGCTGGCGCGCGCGGTGAAGTGGCACAGCGAGCACCGCGTCCTCCTGAACGGCTCCCGCACGGTCGTCTTCGCGTAGCCGCAGCACGATCAGCCCCTACCGGGCGGACGCCGGCGGGGCTGGGTCTCGTGCGGCCGTGACGGCGGTACCGCGGGGCCCCGCCGCAGGCCTTACGCGTCGGGGGCTTCCACCCCGCAGTACGCCGCGAACGCCGCCAGGATCTCGTCCTCCGAGATGCGGCCGTCGCCGTCGGCGTCGAGGGCGGTGGCCAGCTGGGGGGCCAGGTCGGGCGGGGTGCCGAGGACGCGCAGGACGCGGGCGGCGGCCTGCGGGGTCGCCCCCGCGCCGTCCTCGTCCGCCACCGCGATCACGGCCCGCAGGAACGGCCGCGCGATCTCCGCGAACCGCTCCGGGTTGTCCCGCAGCCGCTTCGCCGCCCCGGTGATGAACTCCTCGCGGGACACCCGCTGGTCCCCGTCGACGTCCGCGATGCCGGCCATCCCCTGCCAGAAGGCCTCCGCGCCCGCGAAGACGGCCTGGCCCCGGTCCGACCGGGCGGTGGTGCCGAATTCGGCCAGGACGGCCTTCGCGGCCGTGCTGAAGTCCTCCCGGTCGATGTACCCGGACCCGTCCTGGTCGAAGGTGGCGAATCGGGCGGCGATCTTGCGCTCGTATTCTGCGCTGTCCATGTTCGGCGTTCCGCCTTCACGTGTGCGATGGGGTTCAGTTCAAGACAAGGCAGGAGCGTAAGGCCTACGTGGCCAGCGCGTTAAGCGAAGTGGTCAAGGAGGCTGCCGCATCGAACCCGCGCACGGGGAGCGCGGTGGGGCGCGTACACCTGTCCCCATGTGCCGTCGGCCGCACCCCCGTTCACGCCCTGCCACGCCCCTATCACGGAGGGCGCGCTTCCAGGGTGACCTTCCCCCAAAACAGGCGCGAACCGCCGTGTGCCCACTACATTCGTTGGGTCGACACACGGCTGGGGGCACTTATGCCGAAGGACGTACCACCGCGCTGGGACCGCCGCATGCAGCAACGCCTGGCCCGCGGCGAGGCCGCCGCGCTCGGAGAGCTGTACGACCGCTTCGCCTCGCTCGTGCACAGCCTGGCCCACCGGGTGCTGGGCGACGAGAAGGCGGCGGACCGGATCACCCGCGAGGTCTTCGGCTACATCTGGGAGAACCCGGACGCCTACGACCCCAAGCAGGGCTCCATGCGCTCCTGGGTCGCCCGGATCACCCAGGGCCAGGCGGTGGCCCGGCTGCGCCAGGCCGAACTGGGCCGGGGCTCCCGCGAGGAGCTGGAGCAGAAGGTACGCAGCGCCAACGCGGCCGCCCGCGCGGACTACATCGTCACCTCCATGCCCGCGCCGCTGCGCGCCGCGCTCGAACTCGCCTACTTCCAGCGGCGCGACTACCGGCAGGCCGCCGCCGACCTGCAGATCAGCGAGGACGAGGCGCGCCGCCGGCTGCGGCTCGGCCTGCAACTGCTGTCGACCGCCAACGCCCTCCCGCAGGAGGACACCGCCCAGTCCGGATACGGAACACCCCGATGAACGGACCTGCCCAGTCGCCCGACGACGGATACGAGCGTCCCGGCGGCCGGGCGCGGATACCTGGTCCGCGCGGAGCCGCCGACGACCTGGACCCGGGGAACGCGCCGCAGCCGCCGCGCCCGCCGAGGCCGGTTGCGGAAGCCGTGCCCGAGCCGTTTCCGGAGCCGGTGGCGCCGCCGCCCTCGCACGCCGTACTGAAGTCCCTGCTCGGCGCCTGGGCGCTGGCGGCCTGCTCCGCCGAGGAGACGCAGGCGGTCGAGGACCACCTCACCGAGTGCGCCCCCTGCGCGGAGGAGGCGTTGCGGCTGCGCGACGCGGTGGGGCTGCTGCACCCGGAGGAGCCCCTCGACCTGAAACCGCTGCTGCGCTCGCGCGTCCTGGAGGACTGCCTGGGCAAGCGGCCGGCGCGCATCCCCGTTCCGGTGTGGGCGAGTCCGTACGACACCGAGACGGCGCGGCTCGACGCGCTGCTGCAGGACTTCGGGGACTCGGAGTGGCACACCCCGGTGCGGCTGAAGTGGTTCGAGGAGGAGCGGCGGCGCTCGCAGCGCACGACGGTGGCGGGGGTGATCGGCCACCTGATGACGGTGGACGGGCTGATCGCCAACGCGTTGGGGCTGGACGACCCGCTGGGTCCGGAAGCGCCGCCGGGCGGTCCGACGGCGCGGACGGAGCACTTCTGGACCGCGTCGGCGTACCCGACGACGCGGCAGGTCCGCGACCCGTGGCGGGAGCAGGGGCACACGCTGGTGCGTACGGTGTCCTTCGCCGGCCGGGGCGTCGCCGAGCTGGCCGTCGACTACGGGAACTTCGCACTGCCGCTCGGGGACGCGTTCCTGGAGCGGGCCTTCGAGTGCTGGGTGCACGCCTGGGACATCGCGGACGCGGTGGACTACCCGTACGAGCCGCCGTCCGGGCCGCACCTGCACGGGATGATCGACCTGGCGGCGCGGCTGCTGCCGAGTGCGCTGGCGCAGCGGCGGCGCGCGGGGCTGGCGGCCCCGGCGCGGGGCCTGGTCGCGGCGGGCGCGCCCGGGCGGACCCTGCACCTGGAGATCGAGGGCGCGGGTGGCGGCGGCTGGGACATCGCCCTGGACTCGCCGGGGGCGAAGCCGTCGCAGGAGCGCACGGTGGCGGAGATCGCCCTGGACGGCATCGAGTTCTGCCAGCTGGCGGCCGGCCACATCGCGCCGCAGGAGGCGGCGGTGGGCCAGCACGGCGACCGCGAGGCGATCCGCGACGTCCTCTTCGCGGCGGCCTCCCTGAGCCGCCTGTAACGGCCGCATCGGGGGCGGGTGCCCGACCCGTCCCGTCCCGCGGGCCGCGCCGCGCCCCTCCCGCCGGCCCGCGCCGTCGCCGTGGGGTCAGGCGTAGCGTTCGCGGAGTTTGTACTTGAGGATCTTGCGCAGGGCCTCGTTGCGGGGGAGGGAGTCCAGGAGCTCCAGCTGTTCCGGGAGCTTGTGGGTGGCCAGGCCTTCCGCGCGGAGGTACGCCGTCAGCTGGGGCAGGGTCAAGGGGGCGGTGCCCGGAGGTTGTTCGATCACCGCGCAGACGCGTTCGCCGCGGGCCGGGTCCGGGAGGCCGATGACCGCGACGTCCGCGACGCCCGGGAGGCGGTGGAGCAGGTCCTCGATCTCCTTCGCCGAGATGTTCTCGCCCTTGCGGATGATGACGTCCTTGCTGCGGCCGGTGAGGACCAGGTAGCCCTCGTGGGTGAGGTGGCCGAGGTCGCCCGTGATCAGGTAGCCGTCGGAGTCGAAGGCCTGCGCCGACTGGTCGGGGTCCAGGTAGCCCTGGCAGACGGCCTCGCCCCGGAGCCGGACCTCGCCGTCCGTGTTCGGGGGGAGCGGGGTGCCGTCGGGGGCGGTGATGCGGACGGACATGCCCGCCGGGGGCCGGCCCTCGGTGGTCGCCAGGTGGTCGGGGGTGTCGTCCGGGGCGCCCATGGTGATCATCGGGACCTCGGTCATGCCGTAGCCGTGGGTCAGCTGGCAGCCCATTTCGCGGACGACGGCGTGGTAGATCTCCGGCGGCTTCGGGGCGCCGCCGCCGGCGAGGAGGCGGAGCGTGGGGACGAGCTTCGCGGAGGGGTCCTTGCGCTGCTCGGTCAGGAACATCGAGTAGAAGGCGGTCGATCCGCCGGCCACCGTGACGCCGTGGCGGCGGTAGCCGTCCAGCGCGTCGGGCATCGCGAACTTCTCGAAGAGGACCGCGGGGAACCCGTACAGGAGCAGCATCACCAGGTAGTCCGGGCCGCCTATGTGGGCGTACGGGAAGGCCACCGAGCCGACGTCGTGGGGACGCGGGCGCAGCGCGTGCGCGAGGCAGGAGCCGCCCGCGATGAGGGAGCGGTCGGTGTGCAGGACGCCTTTGGGGTCGGAGGTGGTGCCGGAGGTCCAGTAGATCCACCGGACGTCGGTGCCGGAGGCGGGCGGGGCGGGGAGGGCGCGGGGGTCGCCGTCCGGGAGGTCCTCGTAGGCCTCGAACACGCCGCGCGCGCCGAGCCGCCGGGCCATCGCGGGGTGGTCGAAGCCGCGCCAGACGCCGGGGACGGCGAAGAACTCGGCCCGGGACTCGCGGAGCGCGAAGCCGACCTCGCGGTCGCGGTAGAAGGGGATGACGGGGCTCTGGACGGCGCCGATCCGGGCGAGGGCGACGGAGAGCAGGACGGTCTCGATGCGGGTGGGGAGCTGCCAGGCGACGACCGTGCCGGGGTGGACGCCCATGTCGTGGAGGCCGGCGGCGACGCGTTCGGAGCGCTCGCGCAGTTCCCCGAAGGTCAGCCGGCGGTCCCGCGCCGGGTCCTCGGCGGCCTCGACCAGGACGGTGGCGTCCGGGGTCAGTGCGGCCCGGCGGGCGACCAGGTCCCACAGGGTGCGGGAGCGGCTCAGTTCTGTCGCTGTCGCTGTCGCGGTCGCGGTCGCGGTGTCCGTCATCCCAGACCTCCCCATAGCTGACGGATAGTCAGATCAAGCGCAGAGCGTAGGGCTCCGGCGCTTGTCGGTCCAGGGGTGGCGGAGCTAGCTTGTTTCTGACGATCCATCAGATTGGCACGGGATTGGGGAGACCGCCATGGGACTGGAACTGCCTCGGATCATCAGCGTCGACGACCACGTGATCGAACCCGCACACCTCTTCGACGTCTGGCTGCCCGCCAAGTACCGGGACCGGGGACCCAAGGCGCTCACCGCCGGCATCGGCGAGCTGGCCTACACGGGCGGCAAGTACGTGATCACCATGGACCCCGACGGCCCGCCGACCGACTGGTGGATCTACGAGGACCTGAAGTTCCCGTACAAGCGCAACATCGCCGCCGTCGGCTTCGACCGCGACGAGATGACCCTGGAGGGGATCACCCGCGAGGAGATGCGCCGCGGCTGCTGGGACCCGAAGGCGCGCCTCGCCGACATGGACCTCAACCACGTCGAGGCCTCGCTGTGCTTCCCCACCTTCCCGCGCTTCTGCGGGCAGACCTTCGCCGAGGCCCACGACAAGGAGGTCGCCCTCGCCTGCGTGCGCGCGTACAACGACTGGATGGTCGAGGAGTGGTGCGGCGACAGCGGCGGCCGGCTGATCCCGCTGTGCATCATCCCGCTCTGGGACATCGACCTCGCGGTCGCGGAGATCCGGCGCAACGCCGCCCGCGGGGTGCGCGCCGTGACCTTCTCCGAGATCCCCACCCACCTGGGCCTGCCGTCCATCCACTCGGGCTACTGGGACCCCTTCTTCGCCGTCTGCCAGGAGACCGGCACGGTGGTCAACATGCACATCGGGTCCAGCTCCCAGATGCCCGCCGCGTCCCCCGACGCGCCGCCCGCCGTCCAGGCCTCGCTCAGCTTCAACAACGCCATGGCCTCGATGATGGACTTCCTCTTCAGCGGCGTCCTGGTGAAGTTCCCGACGCTCAAGCTCGCCTACAGCGAGGGCCAGATGGGCTGGATCCCGTACGCCCTGGAGCGCGCCGACGACGTGTGGGAGGAGCACCGGGCCTGGGGCGGGGTCCGCGACCTGATCCCCGAGCCGCCCTCCACCTACTACTACCGGCAGATCTTCTGCTGCTTCTTCCGCGACAAGCACGGGATCGCCTCGATCGACGTCGTCGGACGCGACAACGCCACCTTCGAGACGGACTACCCGCACGTGGACTCGACCTTCCCGCACACCAAGGAGGTCGCCCTCGACCACGTGAAGGGGCTCGACGAGCTGACGGTCCACAAGCTGATGCGCGGCAACGCCATCCGCATGCTCGGCCTGGACCTCGTCTGATGGATCTGACCTGCACGGAGGAGGAAGAGGACTTCCGGGCCCGGCTGCGCGCCTGGCTCGGCAAGGTGCTGCCCGAGCTGCCCGCCAAGCCGTCCCCGGACGACTGGCCCGGACGGCGGGCGTACGACCTCGGCTGGCAGCGCAGGCTGTACGAGGCCGGGTACGCGGGTCTGCACTGGCCGGTGGACGCCGGCGGGCGCGGGGCCACCCCGACCCAGCACCTGATCTTCCTGGAGGAGACGGAGCGCGCCGGGGCCCCGTACGTCGGCGCGAACTTCGTCGGGCTGCTGCACGCCGGCCCGACGATCGCCGCCGAGGGCAGCGCCGGGCAGCGGGCGCGCTGGCTGCCGCCGGTGCTGCGCGGGGACGAAGTGTGGTGCCAGGGGTTCAGTGAGCCGGACGCGGGCTCGGACCTCGCCTCCCTGCGCACGCGGGCGGTCCGCGACGGCGACGACTACGTGGTCACCGGGTCGAAGATCTGGACCTCGCACGCGGAGGTCGCCGACTGGTGCGAGCTGCTCGTGCGGACGGACCCGCAGGCGCCCAAGCACCGGGGGATCTCCTGGCTGGCCATGCCGATGGACGCGCCGGGGGTCAGCGTACGGCCGCTGCGCACGCTCGCCGGGTCGACCGAGTTCGCGCAGATGTTCCTGGACGAGGTACGGATCCCGGTCGCGAACCGGGTCGGGGCCGAGAACGACGGCTGGCGCGTCACCATGGTCACCCTCTCCTTCGAGCGGGGCACCGCCTTCGTCGGCGAGGTCGTCGCCTGCCGCCGCACCCTGGGCGAGCTGGCCCGCACAGCGAAGGCCAACGGCCGCTGGGACGATCCGGTGCTGCGGCGCAGGCTGGGCCGGCTGTACGGGGAGTTCGGCGCGCTGTGGCGGCTCACCCAGTGGAACGTCAGCGAGGCGCAGGGTTCCGGCGGGGTCCCCGGCACCGGCGGCTCGGTCTTCAAGCTCGCCTACTCGTACGCGCGGCAGGAGCTGTACGAGGTGGCGGCGGAGGTCCTGGGCGCCGCCTCCCTGTCCCTGGAGGAGGAATGGACCCTGGACCGGCTCTCCTCGCTCTCGTACACGATCGCGGCGGGCACCTCGCAGATCCAGCAGAACATCGTCGCCGAGCGGATCCTCGGCCTCCCGAAGGGCCGGTGAGGGCATGCACTTCCAGCCGACCGAGGAGCAGCGGGACCTGCGGGCGGGCGTACGGGAGCTGCTGGCGGGGCGGTACGGGCGCGAGGCGCTGCGCGCTTCGGTGGACACCGGCGCGGCCGTGGACCGCGGGCTGTGGCGGGAGCTGGGCGCGGCGGGCTTCTTCGCGCTGCGGCTGCCCGAGCCCGCCGGCGGCGTCGGGCTCGGCCTCCCGGAGGCGGTGCTCGTCTTCGAGGAGGCCGGGCGGGCACTGCTGCCGGGGCCCCTGGTGGCCACGCACCTGGCCGCGGGGGTGGTCCCGGGGGCGGCGGCGGGCACGGCGGTGGTGACCGCCTTCGACCTGGGGGGCGGCCTGGTCGCACACCTGGGCGAGGCGGACGCGGTGCTGGGGGCGCCGGGGGTGCCGGCGGGCTCGCCGGTGCGTTCGGTGGATCCGCTGACGCCGCTGCACCGGGTGGCGTCGCCGCCGGGGGACGTGTCGCGCTACCGCGCCGAGGGCGCGCTGCTGACGGCGGCGCTACAGGTCGGCAGCGCGCTGCGGACGGTGGAGCTGGCGGTCCGGTACGCCGGCGAGCGCGAGCAGTTCGGGCAGCCGATCGGCGCGTTCCAGGCGGTCAAGCACCTGTGCGCGCGGATGCTGGTGCGGGCGGAGGTGGCCCGTACGGCGGTCTACGCGGCGGCGGTGACGGGTGACCCGGGGGAGGTCTGGGCGGCCAAGCTGCTCGCGGACGAGGCGGCGGTGAGCGGCGCCCGGGACTGCTTGCAGGTGCACGGCGGGATGGGCTTCACGTGGGAGGCGGACGTGCACCTGCACCTGAAACGGGCGTGGGTGCGGGCCGAGCAGTGGCGGACGGCGGGGGAGGCGGAGGAACTGCTGGCGGCGGAGCTGCTGGACTCGGCGGCGTAGCCGTTCGCGGCCGTCGCGGGGCACGGCGGGGACGACGCGGGACGCATGTCCGATTACAGAGAGTTGATATCGGTTTGTGTCCTTCGCCTCCGCCATTACGGACCGGAGTCGGGGGCCTGCTCCGGTACGCTCCCACAGATGCGAGCGGTTGAGCGGCGCGAGCGTCGCACAGTATGCACCACGCCCACTCCTTCGCGCGGGAATATGCCCGAAGCGCTTGTTGTGGTGACTGTACGTCAACCATGCTGCTCCGCAAGGGGATCACAGTGGGTGATCCCATCCTGTCGCGAGGCGAAGTGTCCGCCGGTTCGGATGGTGTGAGCGGTGCAGGTGCTTCAGGTTCAGCTGGAGGTAGGAGCGGACCCGGCCGAGGTCGGCCGGGCCCGCCGATGGGCCCGGTCCCGGCTGGCCGGGTCGGGCATAGGGGATGACGAGCCGCTCGCCGAGACGCTGATCCTGCTGATCTCCGAGCTGGTCACCAACGCGGTCGTGCACACGGGCTGCCCGGCGGTGCTGCGGATGCTGTTCGGCGGGCCCGGGGTGCGGGTCGAGGTGGCCGACGCGAGCGACCGGGCGCCCGCCCGCCGGCAGGCGGCCGGGGACGACACCGGCGGACGCGGCCTGGAGCTGGTGGACGGGCTGGCGGACCGCTGGGGCTGGCAGCGCGAGGGCGCGGGCAAACGCATCTGGTGCGAGATCGACCGCGCGGAGAAAGCGGCCTCGGACTGCGCCTCCGACGGGCCGTCGGAAGTTCACCCCCCGAAGCGGGAACCGCGCTTGTACCTCTAACGAGGTGTTGACGATCCGTCACGAGTTGATCACCCTGGTGTGGAGCGATTCGACGCGAGGGGACGCCAAGGGCACGCCTTGACGAGTGCGGGTCGCGGGGTGGCGGCTGCCGTGCCGCGCTCGGGGCGTGCATGCGCGCCGCCGCCACCCGCATCACCCCACCGGCGAAGGGCTCACCATCATCCGTTCTCGGACGCCGGGCCCGGCCCCCGCGGTTCGGCGGCCCGCAGGCGGCCTTGCGCGGGGGCGGGGCTCAGCCGTCGGTGCAGATGACGTCGTACGGGCGGCCGATGGCCAGGGTCAGCTCGATCGGGTCCGTGGTGCCGGAGGGGCACTCGGACTTCGTCTTGACGAGGCCGAGGACCTTCTGGGCGCCGGAGCCGCCGCAGGCGACCTCCTTGGCCTGGTTGGTCACGCAGTCGCCCTTCACCAGCTGGCCGCCGCCGGCACCCGCGTCGCCGGGGTGGTCGTTCGACAGGTTGCGGCCGCAGACGGTGTTGGTGGGGATGCCGCTCGACTTGGAGCTGCCGTAGGAGATGCTCACGTCGATCATCAGGTCCGTGCCGGGCGGGCACTGGATCGCGCCCGGGAGGATGCTGGCCTCCTTGATGTCGATGGCCTTGAAGGTGGCCCCGGAGTCGGAGCAGCCCGTCCGCTTGTACCCGTCGGGGGCCTTGGCCGGGTCGGGGCCGCCGCAGTCGCCGACCTTCCACGCGCTGGAGGTGTCGGAGGAGGACTCGGGCGAACCGGGGTCCTTGGCCGTGGGCTTGACGGAGGGGGACGCCGAGGGGGACGCCGACGGCTTGCCGTCGTCCTTGCGGAGCGTCTGGAAGGCGAGGTAGCCGCCGACGACGATCACGGCGAGGACGATGACGGCGACGACGTTGCCGCCCGAGCGGCGCCGGGGGGCGGGCGGCGGCGGTACCTGGTACGGGTTGGCCATGCGGGCTTCTCCTGCGGGGAAGGGACGGGGGGTGGCGCGCGTACGGGGACGCGTCATGTCCACCTCATGGTTCCACCGCGCCCGGCCCGCGCGCGGCCGGGGTCGTCCGGCCCGGCGCCACCCGCCCCGCCGGGCTCAGAGGACGGCCACCGGGGCCACCGGGGTGCCCGTACCGCCGACGAAGGGTTCCGGCATCGCGGAGAGGAAGAAGGAGTACCGGTTTTCTTCTGCACAGGCTGTGGACAACTTTTCGAGATTCCAGTTCTGGCCCTGGTGCATGCCCATCTCGACCAGGTCGAGGGCGTGCACCGGCAGCCACAGGTCGTCGATCTCCGGCGGGAAGATCTCGAAGGTGAGGGTGTCGTTCGCGACGGCCGCCACGTCCCGGGCGTGGAACCACTGCGGGGTGCGGACCGAGAGGCCGGGTGAGGGGAAGCCGTAACCGTGCTTGTCGCCCGCCAGGTAGACCTGGACCTGGCCGGTGCGGACCAGGACGATGTCGCCCGCGCGGACCGTGACCCCGCCGAACTCCTCGGCCTCCGACAGGTCTTCCGGGGTCACCGCGTGGCCGCCCTCCAGCCGGTCCAGGCCCTTGGCCCGGGCCACGTCCAGGAGGACCCCGCGCGAGACGATGGGGCCGGCCTTGTCGATGCCGCTGTACTCGGCGCGGCCGTGCGCGGTGATCGTGCCGGCCGGGCGGCCGTTGTAGATCTTCCCCGAGTGCGAGACGTGGGTGAGGGCGTCCCAGTGCGTGCCCGCCTGGAGGCCCATGCTCACGGCGTCGTCACTGCACGCCACCGTGCCCGGCCCGAAGATCTCCTGGTTGATCTGCACCATCGTGTGCAGCGGGTTGATCCGGCCGGGGATCATGCCGACCTGCACCCCGTCCTCCTTGAGGGGGAGGGCGAGGGGGATGCGACGGCCGCTGCGGACCTCCGCCGCGGCGGCCCGGACGACCTCGTCCGTGATCAGGTTCAGGGTGCCGATCTCGTCGTCGGCGCCCCATCGGCCCCAGTTGTTGACGCGCTTGGCCATGTCGTGGAAGGCGGCGGGCAGGGTCATGGGCGTCGACAGCTCCTTGCGTGGATGCGACAACGGCGGCAACGAGGGCTTGTGCAGCTGTATCTGACTACCCATAGAATCTAACGGTCCGTCAGAAAACGCGGGAAGGGGCCGGACGTGGGGAACTTCTTGGCAGGCAAGGTCGTCGCCGTCACCGGCGCCGGCCGGGGCATCGGGCGGGCCGTGGCACTCGCCGCGGCCGCCGAGGGCGCCAAGGTCGTCGTCAACGACTACGGCGTGGGGATCGGGGGCGGCGAACCGACCAGCGAGGTCGCCGAGGGCGTGGTGAAGGAGATCCAGGCCGCCGGCGGCGAGGCCGTGGCCGTCGCCGACGACATCTCCACCATGGCGGGCGGCCAGCGCATCGTGGACACCGCGCTCACCGAGTTCGGCCGCATCGACGGCGTCGTCTGCGTGGCCGGCATCCTGCGCGAACGGATGCTGTTCAACATGTCCGAGGAGGACTGGGACCCGGTGGTCGCCACCCACCTCAAGGGAACCTTCACCGTCTTCCGCGCCGCCTCCGCCGTCATGCGCCGGCAGGGCTCGGGCACCCTGATCGGCTTCACCAGCGGCAACCACCAGGGCTCGGTCGCCCAGGCCAACTACAGCGCGGCCAAGGGCGGGATCATCTCCCTCGTCCGGTCCGCGGCCCTGGGCCTCGCCAAGTACGGGGTGACGGCCAACGCCGTCGCACCCGTCGCCCGCACCCGCATGTCGGCGAACGTCCCCATGGAGCTCAAGGAGATCGGCGAGCCCGAGGACGTGGCCGCGCTGGTCACCTACCTGCTCAGCGACCGCGCCCGGGCCGAGGGCATCACCGGGCAGGTCTACACGATCGCCGGCCCGAAGATCGCCGTCTGGGCGCAGCCGCGCGAACTGCGCGCCGGGTACGCCGAAGGCTCCTGGACCCCGGAGAAGATCGCCGACTTCCTGCCCGGGACGGTGGGCACCGACCCGATGCCGATGCTGGCGCAGCTGGAGGCCATGGCCAAGGCGGCGGCCGCCAAGGACCGCCCCAACGCGTAGGGGGGCCGGAGCAGGATGGACTTCAGCTTCGGGGCCGAGGACGAGGAGCTGCGCGGGCACGCCCGGGCGTGGCTGACGGAGCACCTCGTGGGCCCGTACGCACAGGCCGTCGGCCTCGGTGGGCCGGGCAGCGAGCACGAGGGGGTCGGGACGCGGCGCGCCTGGGAGCGCGAGCTGGGCCGCGGCGGCTGGATCGGCCAGGGCTGGGAGGCCCCCGCCGGTGCGTACGGGCAGCGGCGGCTCTCGCTCACCGGACAGGTGGTGTGGGCCGAGGAGTACGCGGCGCTGCGCGCACCCGGCCGGGTCGGCCACATCGGGGAGAACCTCCTCGCGCCCACGCTGATCGCGTACGGCAGCCCCGAGCAGCGGGACCGCTTCCTGCCCGCGATCGCGCGGGGCGAGGAGCTGTGGTGCCAGGGCTACAGCGAGCCGGGGGCCGGCTCCGACCTCGCGGGGATCCGTACGGCCGCGGTACGGGACCCGGCCGACGGGCTGTACCGGGTCACCGGGCAGAAGATCTGGACCTCCCTGGCCCGGGACGCCGACTGGTGCTTCGTCCTGGCCCGCACCGAGCCCGGCTCGCGGCGCCACCGGGGGCTGTCGTTCCTGCTCGTACGGATGGACCAGCCGGGGCGGGTCGAGGTACGGCCGATCCGGCAGATGTCGGGGACCTCGGAGTTCAACGAGGTCTTCTTCGACGGGGCGGTGGCGGCGGAGGTCGTCGGCGGGGAGGGCGACGGCTGGACGGTGGCCATGGGCCTGCTCGCCCTGGAACGCGGGGTCTCGACACTGGTGCAGCAGATCGGCTTCGCGGCCGAACTGGAGCGGGTGCTGGCGGCGTACGCGGCGGGTGCCGCGCACGGGGCCGGCTCGGGCGCGGCCACTGCCGCACGAGCCGCTCCCGCCGCCGATCCCGCCGCCGATCCCGTCCTGCGGGACCGGCTCGTGCGGCAGTGGGCGGAGCTGCGCACCATGCGGTGGAACGCCCTGCGCACGCTCGGCGCCACCGACGACGCGGGCGCGCCCAGCGTGGCCAAGCTGCTGTGGGGCGGCTGGCACCGACGGCTCGGGGAGCTGGCGGTGGAGGTCCGCGGCGCCGCGGCCACCGCCGGTCCGGCGGCCTGGGCGCCCGGGCTCCCGTACGAACTCGGACTCGACGCGGAACAGCGGCTCTTCCTGTTCACCCGCGCCGACACCATCTACGGCGGCTCGGACGAGATCCAGCGGAACATCATCGCCGAGCGCGTGCTCGGCCTGCCTAAGGAGTCCAGGTGAGAGGCGTCGTGTTCGACGGCAAGCAGGCCCAGGTGGTCGACGACCTGGAGATCCGGGACCCGGGGCCGGGGGAGGTGCTCGTCGCGATCGGCGCGGCCGGGCTGTGCCACAGCGACCTGTCGGTCATCGACGGGACGATCCCGTTCCCGCCGCCGGTGGTGCTCGGGCACGAGGGGGCGGGCATCGTGGAGGCCGTGGGCGCGGGGGTCACCCACGTGGTGCCCGGCGATCACGTGTCGCTGTCCACCCTGGCCAACTGCGGGGCGTGCGCGGACTGCGACCGCGGCCGGCCGACGATGTGCCGCAAGGCGATCGGGATGCCCGGGCAGCCGTTCTCGCGGGGCGGGAAGCCGCTGTTCCAGTTCGCCTCCAACTCCGCCTTCGCGGAGCGCACGCTCGTCAAGGCCGTGCAGGCCGTGAAGATCCCCGCCGACATCCCGCTGACCTCGGCGGCGCTCATCGGCTGCGGGGTCCTCACGGGGGTGGGCGCGGTGCTGAACCGGGCCCGCGTCGACCGCGGCGAGTCGGTGGTCGTCATCGGCACCGGCGGCATCGGGCTGAACGTGCTCCAGGGGGCCCGGATAGCGGGGGCCACGACGATCGTCGCGGTGGACGCGAACCCGGCGAAGGAAGCGGTGGCCCGCCGGTTCGGGGCCACGCACTTCGTCGACGCGTCGGCCGTGGCCGACTCCTCGGCGGCCGTGCGGGAGATCCTGCCGACCGGCGCCGACCACGCCTTCGAGTGCGTGGGCAACGTCAAGCTGATCCGGCAGGCCGTGGACCTCCTGGACCGGCACGGTCAGGCGATCCTGCTGGGCGTGCCCGGGTTCACGGAGGAGGCGTCCTTCCTGGTCTCCTCCATGTACCTGGACAAGACGATCATGGGTTGCCGGTACGGGTCCTCGCGCCCGCAGCGCGACATCGCCCTGTACGCCGAGCTCTACCGGCAGGGCAGGCTGCTGCTGGACGAGCTGGTGACGGAGGTCTACCCGGTGGAGGACTTCGCCAAGGCCGTGGACGACGCCCACCACGGGCGGGTGGCGCGCGGGGTGCTCACCTTCTGACCTCGGCGTCCCGACCGCGGGCGCGCACGGCGGGGCGGCCGGGGATCCCCCGGCCGCCCTCCCGCGTGCCCACGTGCCGGGCGCCGCCGGCGCCGCGTGCGGGTCAGTCGCTGAAGCGGCCGAAGCGGCCCTTGTGGAAGAGGAGCGGCTCGCCCTCGCCGGCCGCGCCCATGGCGACGACCCGGCCCACGACGATGAGGTGGTCCCCGCCGGTGTGCACGGCCTGGATCCGGCAGTCGATCCAGGCGGGCACGGCGTCGAGCTGCGGTGAGCCCGTGACGGGGGCGGGGGTGTGGCCCACCCCGGCGAACTTGTCCGCGCCGCTGACGGCGAAGGACCGGCACAGCTCGCCCTGCTCGGCTCCGAGGATGTTCACGCAGAACACCCCGGCGCGGGCGATCCGCGGCCAGGTGGTCGACGTACGGGCCACCATGAAGGTGACCAGGGGCGGGTCGAGGGACAGCGAGGCGAAGGACTGGCAGGCGAAGCCGGCCGGGCCGTCCTCGTCCTCGCCGGGCGGCGCGGTGATGACGGTGACCCCGCTGGCGAAGTTCCCGAGCACGGCCCGGAACTCGGCGGGGCTGACCGGCGCGCGCTCGTCCTCGCCGACGGCGCGCAGATCCGGGCGCGGCAGGGCGTCGACGGGCTCGGGTTCCCGCTCCGCGGCGGCGGAGGTGGGGGAGCCGACTGACCTGAGGTATCGGACGACGGTGGCCGCCATCCCTGCATGTCCCATCACACCGACGATTGAAGCTGACGGTACGTCAGATAGGAAGGGGCGGGCGTGGGCCCGTTGCCGGAACGCGCTGACCTCGGAGCTTCACACCCGGCCCCATCGGCCGTCCGCGATCCGGCCAATGGCTTGAACTCCCTTGTGAGCAAGGCGACATGGGGCACTGAGAGGGGTGGGAGGGCCCCTGTGTATGGTCGTGGCCAACGACAACGACGTCGGGGGCTGGGGTGGTCATGGGCAACGGTTTTCGCTACCGCGCCGAACGGATCTCACTGGGTGCGATGGCGACCGCGGGGATCCTGGTCCTGCTCGCCGACGTCCTCGGATGGCTCGACAAGATGGCTCCCGGGGGCACGCTCCCGAAGATCACGCTGCTCATCCTGAGCACGGTCACCCTCTTCCTCCTGATGGAGTTCGACCGCCTGAAGGTGCTCGACAGCATCAACACGCAGATCTCGGGCCTCACGCTCGACGGGCTCACCGGCGAACTCAGGCGCCGGCACTACCTGGGCGTGACGAAGGTGCACCCGGACTTCCCCATCGCGGAGTTCAAACGGCTCGTGGGCGGCGCCCGGCGCGAGGTGGCCATCCTGCAGACCTGGATACCCAACCTCGAAAGCCTGGAAGAAGAGCTGGAGAAGGCCGTCACCGAGCGGAACGTCGAGGTGCGCATCCTGCTGGTGCACCCGAAGTCCGACGTGGTGTACCTGCGCGACCAGGCGTTGCGCAACACGCGGCGCACGGTGTCGGTGACCGCGAGCCTCGCCCTCCTGCACGGGATGCACGGCCGCCTTCCGGCAGAGCTCCGCAGCAGGCTCAAGGTACGGGTCTACAACTCCCTGCCGTCCATCTCCGTGTACAAGGCCGACGAGCGCTACCTGGTCAGCTCCTTCCTGCACGGGCAGCTCGCCATCGAGTCCACCCAGATCGAGATAGACGGGGGCGACTCCCTGATGGGCCTCGAGGTGCAGAAAGAGCTCAACATCCTGTGGGGCATCGGGAGCGAAGTGGATCTGCGCGACCCGATGAGATCCATCGACGTCATCCAGTGATCCGGAGAAGGGCTACGACCGTGTGGGATCTGGACAGGTTCGAGGACGAACTGATCGAGCAGTACAGGCGGCATCCGGTGCTCGCGAACATCGAGCGGCTCCCGGAGGAGGCGTTCGCCGAGATCCTGCTCCAGCGGCGCTTCCTGTCGCTCGCCTTCACCCCGGCCTACGACCTGGCGATCGACCTCTTGCAGGACGAGGCGGGGCTGCGGATCGCCCGGATGATCCTGCGCGAGGAGTACCCGGACGACGGCGGGAACACCGCCTCGCACCGCGAGGACATGACGGACGACATGCACCGCCTCGGGATCTCGCGGACGGCCCTCGTCCGTTCGCGGCCGACGGCGGCGACGAAGCGGACCATCGAGGACACCTTCGCCCTGATCGCCGAGGAGGGCGACCAGGACCACGCCGACCTCAGGCTGCTGACGGTCCTGCGCTTCTGGGGCGAGATCCTGGTGTCCGTCGAGTACGGGCGGCTGTGGGAGCGCATGGAACCCCTGATGGTGCGCGACGGCGAGAACCACTCGCGCTTCTACTACCCGCACCACCACCACGATGCCAAGAAGGCCCCGCTGGAGACCGTGGACAGACGAGCCACCAGCCACTCCGACCGGCTGGGCAACCGGCTGCGGCAGTTGATCGGTGACGGCGGGGCGACCGCCGACTGCTTCAAGGAGGCGGAGCAGCGCGCGCTGCGGCTCAAGGTGAGCTTCTACGACCAGTTCCTGCCGGCGCTGGAGCGGGTCGGCAGCTGACGCGGAGGGCCGCGGCGGGGCGCCGCCCCGCCGTGCGCCCACACGGGTGAAACCCCCTGCCCGCGCGGGTCCGCACACCGGGCCGGGGGCGGTGGCTCGGCATCGTGGCAGGGACCCCGTACCGCCGCCGTACTCCCGGGAGGACCCCCATGCTCGGCACCGACTTCCGCACCGGATCACCCAACTGGCTCGACCTCGGCAGCCCGGACACGACGGCGGCCGCCGCCTTCTACGGCGCCGTCCTCGGCTGGGACTTCGCCTCCGCCGGGCCCGAGGCGGGGGGCTACGGCTTCTTCCAGGTGAACGGGAAGACCGTCGCCGCGCTCGGACCGCTCACCGAGGAAGGGGCGACGTCCGCCTGGATGATCCACTTCATGACCCCCGACGTCGACGCCACCGCCGCGGCCGTCCGCGACGGCGGCGGCACGGTCCGGATGGAGCCGGGGGACGTCATGGGGGAGGGCCGGCTCGCGCACTTCACCGACCCGCAGGGCGCCGAGTTCGCGTGCTGGCAGCCCGGGAACACCGCCGGGTTCGACGTGGCCTCCGAGGAGAAGGCGCTGGTGTGGGTGGAGCTCCACGTGCCGGACCCGGTCGCGGCCGTCAACTTCTACGCCGGGCTGTTCGGCTGGCGGTACGCCGAGATGGATGTGCCCGGCATGACGTACCGCGTCCTCAGCACCGCCGACGGGGACCAGCAGGACGCCTCCTTCGGCGGGGTCGCACCGCTCGGCGAGGGCGCCGGCGGCGGGCAGGAGGAGGCGCGCTGGGTGCCGTACTTGCACGTGGCGGACGTCGACGACACCCTCGCGAAGGCACAGAAGAACGGCGGGTCCGTGATCATGCCGGCGGCGGACGTACCGGACGTCGGGCGGCTCGCGTGGCTGGCCGACCCCTTCGGCGCCGTGTTCGCGCTGCTCAAGCCGAACCCGCGGACGTAGCTCACCGGCCCAGGTATGTGGGCGTGCGGCGCTCCACGAAGCTCGCCACGCCCTCGTTCGCGTCGGCCGTGGTCATGTTGATCTCCTGAGCGGTGGCCTCGGCGGCCAGGGCCGTCGCCCGGTCACCGTCCAGGGAGGCGTTGACCAGCTGTTTCGTCAGGGCGAGGGCCCGGGTGGGGCCCTGCGCGAGCCGCTCCGCCCACGCGCGGGCGGTCGCCTCCAGCTCCTGGGCCGGCACCACCTTGTTGACCAGCCCCAGGCGCTCGGCGTCCGCCGCCGGGAGCGCGTCGCCGAAGAACATCAACTCCTTGGCCTTCTGCGGGCCGACGAGACGGGGCAGCAGGTACGCGCCGCCGCCGTCGGGGACCAGGCCGCGGCGGACGAACACCTCGATGAACCGGGCCGGTTCGGCGGCGATGACGAGGTCGCAGGCGAGGGCGAGGTGGGCGCCGATGCCGGCGGCCGTGCCGTTGACGGCGGCGAGGACGGGCTTCTCGCAGTCCAGGACGGCGGTGATCAGGCGCTGAGCGCCGAGCCGGATCATGCGGGCCACGTCGCCGGCGACCCGCTCGGCGGCGGAGGCGTCGCCTCGGAGGTCGGCGCCCGCGCAGAAGCCCTTGCCGGTGGCGGTGAGGACGACGGCGCGCACCGCCGGGTCGGCGGAGGCGTCGCCCAGCAGCGCGATGACGCGCTCGCGCTGGTCCCAGGTGACGGCGTTCATCGCCGCGGGGCGGTTGAGGGTGATCCAGGAGACGTTGCTCTCGGTGCGGTGGAGGACTTCGTCCTCGGGGATGCGGCTCATGGGGGACTCCCGTTCGGGGGTGGGTGCGGCGCCGTTGCGGGGGCTCCGCCCCCGAGCCCCCGCGCCTCAAACGCCGGCGGGGCTGGATTCGGGCGGCGTCAGTCTGCACGTGCCCGTGGGGCCGGAGTGCGCGGAGCGCAAGGTCAGCGCCTCCGGCATTTGAGGAGGCGGCGGGTCAGCGGCAGATGGCCAGGGCGTCCAAGGCCACCGCCCCCTGGCCGCGGGGGAGCACCATCAGGGGGTTGATGTCCAGCTCGGAGAGTTCGTCGCCGAGTTCCAGCGCCATCCGCTGGATCCGCAGGACGACCTCCACCAGCGCGTCCACGTCGGCCGGGGGTGCGCCCCGTACGCCTTCCAGCAGCGCGTGCCCGCGCAGTTCCGTGAGCATCGCGCGGGCCTGGTCCTCGCCGAACGGCGGGACGCGGACCGCCGCGTCGTGCAGGACCTCGACCAGGACGCCGCCGAGGCCCACCGTCACCGTCGGGCCGAAGAGGTCGTCCTGGGTGACGCCGACGACCATTTCCACCCCCCGCTCCACCATCTGGCAGACCAGGATCCCGTCGAGCGGCACGTTCTCGTAGCGCGCGATGTCGGTCAGCTCCCGGTACGCGTCGCGGATCTGGCTCGCCGAGGTCAGGCCGATCTTCACCAGGCCGAGTTCCGTCTTGTGGCCCAGCTGCGGGCCCGAGGCCTTCATCACCACCGGGTAGCCGACCAGGCCGGCCGCGCGGACGGCCGCCGCCGCGCTCGTCACGAGCTGCTCGCGGGGGACCCGTATCCCGTAGGCCCGCAGCAGCTGTTTCGCCGCGTGCTCGCTGAGCTGCTGGCCGGGCCGCATGAGGGCCTGCGCCTTGCGGTACGAGGGCGAGGGCGTGCGCGGTGCGTCCTCGAAGGGGGAGCGGTAGCCGGCGGTGAAGCGGTGGTGGCCGAGGTACGCGCGGACGGCGGTGATGCAGTTGCCGAAGGTGCGGAAGGTGGCCACGCGGGAGGAGCCGAGGAGGGTGGTGCGGTAGGCGTCCTCGGTGCCGACGGGGGAGCCCCAGATCACGCAGACGAGCTTGTCCGAGGCCTCGGCCGCGTCGACCAGGTCCTGGGCGAGCTTGTCGCTCATGGGCGGGAAGGGGCCGGTGATCGGACAGATCAGGACGCCGACGGACGGGTCGGCGAGGATCGCGTCGATGATCTTGCGGCCGCGCCAGTCGCCCACCGGGTGGCCGCCGTTGTCGACGGGGTTGGCGACGTTCAGGTACTCCGGGATCCACTGGTGGAGTTCGCTCTGCTTGGCCTCCGAGAGGGTGGGCAGGGTCAGGCCCGCCTCCGTCGCCAGGTCGGAGAAGTGGGCTCCGGTGCCGCCGGAGATGGAGTAGACGACGACGCCGTCGGCCTGCGGCTTGCGGGCCCGGGCGAGCAGCGCGGCGGTGTCCTGGAGCTCGTCCAGGCCGTCGACGCGGATCACGCCGAACTGGCGCATGGCGGCGTCCACGACGGTGTCGGCGCCGGTCAGCTTCCCGGTGTGGGAGGCGGCCATGCGGGCGCCGGTCTCGGTGCGGCCGACCTTGACGGCGACGACCGGGACGCCGTTGCGCGCGGCGCGGTCGGCGGCCAGGAGGAAGGACCGGCCGTCCTTGAGGCCTTCGACGTAGCAGGCGATGGCTCCGACCTCGGGCCGTTCGGCGAAGTAGGAGATGAAGTCGGCCGTTTCGAGGTCCGCTTCGTTGCCCGTGGGGGCCCAGTGGGAGAGCCGTATGCCGAGTTCCTGGAGGGTGTAGACGGGCCGGCCCTGGTGGCCGGACTGGGTGATGAGGGCGATGGCCGGCCCGTCGAGGTCGTCGCGGAACTCCTCGAAGGCGTTGAGGTTGGTGTTGGGGCCGAGCAGGCGCAGGCCCGAGCGCTGGACGGCGGCGCCGAGCCGGGCCTGGGCGGCGGCGCCCGCGTCCCCGGTCTCGGCGAAGCCGGAGGCGAAGGCGACGGCGAACTTCACCTTGGTCTCGGCCAGTTCCTCGATGACGGGGAGCGGGTCGGCGACGAGGAGGACGGCGAGGTCCACCTGTTCGGGCAGCTCGGCCACGGAGGCGTGGCAGGTCAGTCCGAACACGGTGGGGCGGGTGGGGTGCACGGGGTGGATCCGTGCGCCGACGCGTTCCGCCCAGGCGATGAGCTGGCGGGTGATGCCGGTGTTCGCTCTGCCCTCGGTGTCGGAGGCGCCGATGACGGCCACGGACTCGGGCCGGAAGAACCGGTCCAGGTCGGGCACGTCGGCGTGCAGCGGCCGGCCGCTGACGTCCACGGCGACCGCGTCGTCGGCGGAGGGGGCCGCCGACGAGTGGACGGCCGTCCTGGGGGACTCCCCGCAGGCCTCGACACGTGCGCGGAAGTCGGTGGTGAGGGTGCCGTGAGTAGATCCAAGCATCGTTCCGCCCGCTCCTGCTCGATGAACCTTGATGGAACTGGAACTCAATAACTGACGTGTAGTCAGATTACTGAACTGACGTGCCGTCAGGAACAGGGCTGCGCAGGAAAGCTGGTGGAGGTGATGTGGTGAACGGTGTCAGATCCGCGCGGGGTCGGTCCAGAGCGCGGTTCGGCCATGCGCGTCCCCGCCCGCCCGCAGGCCGACGCGGCGGCCGCCGGGCGGGGCGGAGGGGGCGGTCGCGATCCCGGCGGGGCATGCCCGGGTGTGGACGACTCGCTCTACCGGGAGCGGGAGCGGGACCGCTCCTGCCGGGCCACGGCCTTGGCGATCCTCTCCGCGTCCAGGGCCATCTCCCGGAACATCCCGCTGATGGGGTTGGTGAAGCCGGTGAAGTACAGCCCGGGCGCCCGCGCAGCGGTGCGGGCGCCGTGCGTAGAGGGCCGCCCCCGCTCGTCGAGCACCCCGAGGTCGCCGACCAGCCCCTCCAGGGCGCGGTGGTACCCGGTGGCCGCGATCACCGCGTCCGGGCCGATCCGCGAGCCGTCCGCGAGCACCACCTCGGCGCCGTCGAAGGACTCGACGGCGGCCACCGGCTCCACCCGGCCGCTGCGGACCGCGTCGATCAGGCCGACGTCCTGGACCGGGATCGACCCCTCCTTGACCCGGCTGTACAGGCCGGTCGTCGGGCGCGGGAGCCCGTACGCCGACAGGTCCGGGACCGAGGCCCTGGCGACGAGCCGGGACAGCCGGTCCACGAGCCGCACGGGCAGCCGGCGCACGAGGATCCCGCTGCGCTGGGCCGGCCAGCCCGCAGTGGAGCGGCGCATGATGTGCGGGACGGTGCGCACGGCGAGCCGCACCCGGGCCGCGCCGCCCTCGGCGAGGTCGACAGCGATCTCGGCGCCGGTGTTGCCGACGCCGACGACGAGGACGTCCCGGCCGGCGTACGCCTCGGGATTGCGGTAGTCGGCGGCGTGCAGCAGCCGGCCCTCGTACGCGTCCCGGCCCGGCCAGTCGGGGATGACCGGCGTGTGGTTGTAGCCGGTGGCGACGACGACGGCGGCGGCGGCCAGTACCCGCCCGCCGCTGGCGTGCAGGGCCCAGCCGTCCTCGCCCTCCGGGGCCGCCTCGATCCGGGTCACCTCGACGCCGGTCACGAGCTCCAGCTCGTGGAACTCGACGTACTTCTCCAGGTAGCGCACGACGTCGTCACGGGAGACCCAGCGCCCGAAGCGGCGCGGCATCGGCAGCCCGGGGAGGGCGGAGAGCCGCCGGGTGGTGTGCAGGTGCAGCCGGTCGTAGTGCCGCCGCCAGGACGCGCCGACCTCGTCGGACTTCTCGACGACCACCGCGCGGACCCCGCGGGCGCGCAGCGCGGCGGCCACGGCGAGGCCGCCGGGGCCGGCCCCGATGACGTACACGGGGCGGGGCTGGGTGGTCATGTCGGGTGCTGCGGGGACTCCAGGCATGAGGTGTGATCGTATCGCGACGCTGAGTTGATGGGTCTCGGACAAGGAGGGAATCGATTGCGGATCGGTCACGGCCGGGGCCGCGGACCGGGCGGCGCCGCGTGCGCGACCGGCCGGGGCCTTGCGGGATCGCTCCGCATCCGCTGAACTGACGTACCGTCAGATCAAGGATGAGAGGGGTGGGGGCTGCCGATGCAGACCATCTGGCTCAGTGGGGCCGAATGGCTCGCCGTGCTCCGGATAGGCCTCGGGCTGTGGTGGCTGGAGAGCTGGCGGCACAAGGACAAGAAGGGCTGGTTCGAACGCGGCACGGGCATCGCCTGGGCCGCCGACGTCGCGCACAAGCACCGCTGGACCTTCGTCAAGGGCGGCTTCGAACTCGTCGTCGCACCGCGCCCCAAGGCGATGGCCTACCTCGTCGTCTACGCGGAACTGGCGCTCGGGCTGGGTCTGGTACTCGGCTTCCTGACCCCGATCGCCCTGGTCGGCGGGCTGCTGCTGAACCTGCTCTACCTGGTGCTGATGATCCACGACTGGGCCGAACAGGGCCAGAACGCGATGATGGCGCTCATCTCGCTCGTCGCGCTCCTCGCCATGTCCTGGCAGACCTGGTCCCTCGACGCGGCGATCGGACTGTTCCTGTGACCATGCGCTACGACCTCCCCGAGGCCGACGACTTCACCCGCCCCTACTGGGACGCGGCGGCCGAGGGCCGGCTCCTGCTGCGCCGCTGCGGGGACTGCGGGCGGGCGCACCACTACCCGCGCGAGTTCTGCCCGTACTGCTGGGCCGGCGAGGACCGCGTGACGTGGGAGCCGGCGAGCGGCCGGGCGACCCTCTACACGTGGTCGGTGATCCACCGCAACGACCTCCCGCCCTTCGGCACGCGCGTCCCGTACACGGCCGCGGTGGTCCACCTCGCGGAGGGCCCGCGGATGATGACCGAGGTGGTGGCCTGCGAGGCGGCGGACCTGAGCATCGGCATGCCCCTGACGGTCACCTTCCGGGAGGCGGCGGACGGGGTGTGGGTGGCGGTCTTCCGGCCGGATCAGGGCCAGAGCAGCTCACGGACCCAGGAGCCCTCGGTGTCGGCGGTGCGGCGGTAGCGCAGGCGGGTGTGCCGGCGGGTGGGGTCGCCCTGGAAGAACTCCACCTCGTCGGCGTCGAGCACGTACCGGGTCCAGGTCGGAGCCGGTGCGTCCGGCTCGGCCCCGGCCCGCTCCCACGCCCGCTCCGAGGCCCGGAGCAGGACCTCGGCCGACTCCAGCACCTCGCTCTGGTGCCCGGTGAGCGCGGCGGCGAGCGCCCCGCGCGAGCGGACCACCAGGTCGGCGCGGCTCTCCTCGGGCCCGCAGGCGGTGACCCGGCCCCGGATCCGGACCTGCCGGGCCACGGTCGGCCAGTAGAACCCGAGCGCCGCCCACGGCTGCCCGGCCAGCTGCACGCCCTTGGTGCTGGTGGCGTGCGAGGCGAAGTGCCAGCCCCGCGCGTCGGCGTCGTGCAGCATCAGCGTCCGCACGTCGGGCCGCCCCGCGGCGTCCACCGTCGCCAGGCTCATCGTGTGCGGCTCCAGCTGCCCCGCCCGGGCGGCGTGCACGAACCACGCCCGGAACAACGGCAGCGGCTCGGCGGGCGCGGCGCCGGTGTCGAACCCGGGCAGCGGGGAGTCCCACACGCGCAGGGAGTGCAGGGTGGCGTGGAAGTCGTCACTGCCGGTCTCGTCGGTCATGCCCCTCAGACTAGGCCGTCGCGAAATTCTTCCTGCGGGACCGATGAGTTCGGTGTCCGCGCGCGGTCATCACTACGACAGGACCGGAGCGAAGGAGAGAAACCATGGCTGAGCCGGTGAAGGGCCCCGCGAGCTACTTCCCCTCGATCGAGAAGAAGTACGGGCGGCCGATCGCCGAGTGGAAGGACCTCATCAGGTCCTCGCCGCTGACCAGGCACATGGAGCTCGTCGCCTGGCTCAAGACGGAGCACGGGCTGGGCCACGGCCACGCCAACGCCCTTGTCGCACACACCTTGGCCGAACCCGCGTAGCCCCTGCGGTCGCCGCCCGACCCAAAGCCGTGGCCCCGCCCCGCACCCCGCGCCTCAATCGCCGGCGAGGCTGAGTTGGCGCGGCGCACCTGAAGGGTGCGACTCAAAGCCCGGGTCTCCGCCCCGCACCCCGCGCCTCAACCGCCGGCGGGGCTGATTTTGTGCGGCGGAGCCGGATGATGCGGCGAGCCGGAGAGTGCGGCATAAAGATCGGGGCTCCGCCCCGGACCCCGCGCCTCAATCGCCGGCGGGGCTGGGTTTGTGCGGCGGAGCCGGATGGTGCGGCGAGACTTGGTGCGGCTCAAGGATCGGGGCTCCGCCCCGGGCCCCGCGCCTCAAACGCCGGCGGGGCTGGATTTGTGCGGCGGGGCTGGATTTGGGCAGCTGGGGAGCAGGCGGGTCGGGTGGGGTGGGGGTGGGTGTGTGTCGGGGTGATCCCCGCAGGGCGTCGAACGCACTGCTGCCGAGGTGTCCGACCTCTCGTCACGTTCGGCGCCCGAGGAGACGCCCCGGCGCGCGCCCGCCCCCACCCCCAACCGGCCCAAGCGGCGCAGCCAAAGCGCGCCCGCCCCCACCCCAACCGGCCCCCCCGCCGACCCCGCCCAAGCGGCGCAGCCAAGCGCGGCGCAGCCAAGCGCGGCGCAGCCATGCGCGGCGCAGCCAACCTCACCCCCGCCCCAGCAGCACCGTGCCCGAGGAGCAGAACCAGCCGCCCGTGCCCGAGGCCAGGGCGATCTCCGGGAGGCGGCCGTCGCGTTTGGTGACCTGGCCCGGGCCCGCCTCGCCGCGGAGTTGGCGGACGGCCTCGACCAGCAGGAACAGGCCGCGCATGCCCGGGTGGCAGGCGGAGAGGCCGCCGCCGTCGGTGTTGACCGGGAGCTCCCCGTCGCGCAGCAGGCGGCCCTTCTCCACGAAGGCCCCGCCCTCGCCCTTCGCGCAGAAGCCGAGGTCCTCCAGGGTCACCAGGGTCATGTACGTGAAGGCGTCGTAGATCTCCGCGAGGTCGACGTCCGCCGGGGTGAGCCCGGCCCGCTCGAAGGCGACGCGGCCCGAGACCGCCGCCGGGGACACCGTGAAGTCCTCCCACTCGGACATCGTGGTGTGCGAGACGGAGGTCCCCGAGCCCAGGACCCAGACCGGGGCCTTCGCCGTGTCCGGTACGTACTCCTCCGCGGCCAGCAGCACCGCGCAGCCGCCGTCCGAGCGGATGCAGCAGTGGAGTTTGGTGAAGGGGTCGGCGATCATCTCGCCCGCCAGGACCTCGTCGACCGTGATCGGGTCCCGGAACATCGCGTCCGGGTTGGCCGCCGCGTTCGCCCGGGCCTGCACGGCGACCGCGGCGAGCTGCTCCAGCGTGGTCCCGTACTCGTGCATGTGCCGGCGGGCGGCCATCGCGTACTTGGAGATCAGCGTGTGCCCGTACGGGACCTCGAACTGGAGCGGTCCACGGGCCCCGAACGACAGGTTCGAGGTGCGCCGGCGGGCCTTGATGTCGGCGCGCGCGGTGGAACCGTAGACGAGCAGCACGGCGTTGGCGTGGCCGGCGGCGATGGCGTCCGCCGCGTGGGCGGCCATGACCTCCCAGGTCGAGCCGCCCACCGAGGTGGAGTCGACCCAGGTGGGGCGCAGGCCGAGGTACTCGGCCACCTCGACGGGCGCGAGGGTGCCGAGTCCGGCCGAGGCGAGGCCGTCGACGACGGAGCGGTCCAGGCCGGAGTCGGCCAGGGCGCGCCGGGCGGCCTGTGCGTGCAGGGCGTAGGGGGTGGGGCCGTCCACCCGGCCGCAGTCCGAGAGGGCGACGCCGACCACCGCGACCCTCCGGCGGGGCCGGGAGGCGGTTCCAGGTGTGAGTCCAGGCATGGGAAGGACGGTACATCTGACGTACCGTCAGATGCTAGGGGTCCGGGTGGTGGCGCGCCCGCACGCGCGGTCGCAACCCGCCCTCGCCGCCCCCTGTGCATCTGCCGCCGCCGGGCCTAACATGACGCCCCGTCAGATACGCCCCCGGCCGCCGCCGGGAGGTGCCCCCAGGAGGAGCCAGACGATGGATGCCGCCTTCACCGCGGAGCAGGCCGAGATACGCCGTACCCTGCGCGAGATCCTGGGCAAACGCTGCGGCCCCGACGAGGTCAAGGCCGCGGTCCGCACCGCCGCCGGACACGACCGCGAGCTGTGGCAGCAGCTCGCCGAGCGGCTCGGGCTGCCGGGCCTCGCCATCGCCGAGGAGTACGGCGGCGTCGGCTGCACCCCCGCCGACCTGGCCCTGGCCTGCGAGGAGACCGGGCGGGCGCTGCTGCCCTCGCCGCTGCTGGCCACCGCCGCGCTCTGCGCGCCCCTGATCACCGCCCTCGGCACCGACGCCCAGCGCGCCGCGCTGCTCCCGCCGCTCGCGGCCGGCGGGCTGACCGCCGCCCTGGCCGTACCGGGCCCGGCGCTGGCCACCGCACTCGCGCTGACCGGCGACGACAGCGCCGCGCACTGGTCCGGTGGCGGCCGCGCGGGCGGGATCCAGGCCCGCGCCGACGGCGCGGGCGCCGGCTGGCGGTTGTACGGGGAGGCCGCGCAGGTGCTCGACGGGCACAGCGCCCCGCTGCTGCTGGTCGCCGCGCACACCGGGGGCTTCGCCCGCAGCCGCACGCTGCTGTTCCTCGTACGGGAGGACGCGCCCGGGCTCGTACGGTCCCGGCAGACCGTCCTGGACGAGACCCGCCCGCAGGCCCGGATCCAACTGCGCGACGTGCCTGCCGAGTTGCTCGGCGGCGAGGAGGGTGACGTGGTCGGCGCCCTCGCCGCCACCGGGCGCACCGCCTCCGCGGTGCTCGCCGCCGAGGCCGTCGGTGCGGCCGGGCAGGCCCTCGCCCGCACCGTGGAGTACGTCCGTCAGCGCGAGCAGTTCGGCCGGGCGATCGGCTCCTTCCAGGCGGTCAAGCACCGGCTCGCCGACCTGTACGTACAGGTGCAGGCGGCCCGCTCCGCGGCCTACTACGCCGCGTGGGACCCCGACCAGGGAGGGCTCGCCCTCGCCCAGGCGCTGGAGGCCCTGCGGGTGACCGCCGGCGAGGCGATCCAGCTGCACGGCGGCATCGGCTTCACCTGGGAACACGACGCACACCTCTACTTCAAGCGCGCGGCGGCCGACGAGCTGCTCTTCGGTCCGGTCCACCGGCTGCGGGCGCACGCCGCGGACCGGGCGGGCCTGTTCGCCGCCCCGGCCGCGGCCCCGGACCCCGCCGCGCCCCCGGCGGCCGTGTCCACGGCGGCCGCGGCCGTTCCGCACGTCCCGCCCGCCCAGGAGAAGGTGGCCGTCTGATGGCTCGCGTGGCACCCGGCGTCAAGCTGATGCAGAAGGTCTCCTCGACCATGCTCTTCGCCAAGATCGCACCGCACTTCATCCCCGCCCTGGACAAGGCGGTGCACAAGCTCACCCGCGGCAAGGTCATGCTCAGCGCCCGGATGCTGCCGGGGGTGATCCTCACCGCCAAGGGCGCGCGGACGGGCGAGCCGCGTACCACCCCGCTCGCCTGCATGCCGGAGAACGGCGGCACGAGCTGGGTCCTGATCGGCTCCAACTTCGGCCGGCCCGGGCACCCGGCATGGACCGGGAACCTGCTCAAGCACCCGGACGCGGACGTGAGTTGGCAAGGCCGGGACATTCCCGTACGGGCCCGGCTGCTGGCGGGGGAGGAGCGCGCCGCGGCGTGGCAGGCGGTGCTGGGGTTCTGGCCGCCGTACGCGACGTACCAGGCGCGCATCGAGCGCGAGATCCGGTTGTTCCGCCTGGAGCGTCGCTGATCCCGGGCGGTCGTGCACGCGGCGCGGGCCACGGGCACGGGAGGTGCGGGCACAGGGCCACCGGCGGATGCGCGAGGCCGCCCGCGGGGGCGTGAGGTCGCCCAAGGCGGCGGATCCCGGAAGGGATCCGCCGTTACTTGGTCGGCTTCTTGCCCGTGATGCCGAGGTGGACGAGCAGCGCCAGGTTCGGCTTGAGCTCGGCCTGCTTGACACCCCAGGTCTGGAAGCCCTTCTGGTGCGAGGCGACCGCAGCCAGCATCGCGACCAGCGAACCGGCCATCGCGGCGGGGCTGACGTCCTTGTCGACCTTGCCCTTGGCCTGGAGCTCCTTCATCGACTCCGTCAGGGAGTTGGTGACCGAGTTCAGGATCTTCATGCGGATCTTGTAGAAGCGCTTGTCGCCCTCGGCCGCGCCGAGGTCGACGACCCGCAGGATGGCGTCGTTGCGGCGCCAGAAGTCCAGGAACCCCTCGACGAGTTCCTCGGCGGCGGTCCAACCGGCCTTGCCGACCCAGGTCCGGCCCTCGACGAGCGACGTCAACTGCGCGCCCTCGGTGGCCATTTGTTCGGCGATCTCCAGGACGGCGCCCTCGACGTCCGGGAAGTACTGGTAGAAGGTCGCGGGGGAGGTACCGGCCTTGCGGGCGACGTCGATCACTTTGACGTCGCGGTACGGCGAGGAGCTGAGCATCTCGCTGAGGCAGTCGAGCAGCTTCTGCCGCGTCGCCTGGCCGCGCCGGCCGGCGACACGCCCGTCGACGGTGCGTACTTGTCCTGTCATGCCGTCAGCTTACCGAGGGGTGATCGGCGCGCTATTCGGCCGCCTGCAAATGGGGTTACGGGGTCCCCGGCCTGGGCGGGAGGCGGTCCGGAGCCCCTCGGCGGCCGATTTCCGGACGGCCCGGCCCCGGGCGCGCCCCGACCGCGCCCCGTGGTCGCGGCCCGGGCGTGTCGCCCGGTTCCGCGAGGTTTCCCCCGAATAGTCTTATCAACAGGCTGTGGACAAGTTTTCGGACGGATCATGGCTGAGAGAGGTGAGAGGGTGCAGACCCCCGCACAACGGAAGGAACCGGGCCCATGGCCGCATTCGCGGAAGGCGAACCCTGCTGGGTGGACGCCTCGCTTCCGGACGTCGAGGCGGGCAAGCGCTTCTACGGCGAGCTCTTCGGGTGGACCTTCGCGGACGGCGCGGGCGCCGAGTACGGCCACTACACGCAGGCCTACAGCCGCGGCCGCAACGTCGCCGCCCTCGCCCCCAAACCCGACGGCCGGATGCCCACCGTCTGGGGGGTCTACCTCTACACGACCGACGCCTACGCCTGCGCCCAGCGCATCCGCGCCGCCGGCGGCCAGATGGTGATGGACCCGATGCCGGTGGGCCCGTACGGCACCGCCGCGATGGCGGCCGATCCGGGCGGGGCCGTCTTCGGCCTGTGGCAGCCCGGCACCCACCACGGCTTCGAGGCCCAGGGGGAGCCGTACACCTACTGCTGGAGCGAGGTCTACACGCGGGCCCGCGACGCCGTCGACGTCTTCTACGCCAAGGTCTTCGGCTACGTCCCGCAGGACCAGGACGACGCCGGCGTCGAATACCGCATCTGGTCCCCGCCCGGCAGGGCGCCCGGCACCGACACCGCGGTCCTGGGGCGCAGCCTGATCACCGACGCCTTCCCGGAGATCATGCCCGCGCACTTCCTCGTCTACTTCGCCGTGCCGGACTGCGACCAGTCCGCCGCGACGGTGCGGCGGCTCGGCGGCCGGATCACCGCCGACCCCTTCGACACCCCGTACGGGCGGATCGCGGTCGTCGCCGACAACCAGGGGGCCGTCTTCGGGCTGCTCTCGGAGCCCCGGACGAAGCCGGACGCCTAGGACCCGCGGCCCCCTCGCCGAGCAGATCACACCGCGTGGCCCGACGTGCCGGGGCCGGACCCGGCCCGGGCCTGACAGAATCGGGGTTGCGCGACCCGGGCGGCGCCCGGAGTGAGACGCTGCACGGGGCCCAGGGCCCCGTGTCGGTGGAAGCGGGCCCGGTGAGGGCCCGTACGGGGAGGTGTGGAGGCGAGTGGTGGAGCAGCTGACGCAGCACGACCCGAGACGGATCGGCCCCTTCGAGGTGCTGGGACGGCTCGGCGCCGGCGGCATGGGGCTGGTCTATCTCGCGCGGTCCGCGTCCGGACGGCGGGTCGCGATCAAGACGGTGCGCACCGAGCTCGCCGAGGACCAGCTGTTCCGGGTCCGCTTCACCCGCGAGGTGGAGGCGGCCCGCGCCGTGTCCGGCTTCTACACCGCGGCCGTGGTCGACGCCGACCCGCGCGCCGCCGTGCCGTGGCTGGCCACCGCGTACGTTCCGGCGCCCTCCCTGGAGGAGATCGTCAACGAGTGCGGGCCCATGCCCGCCCAGGCCGTACGGTGGCTCGCGGCCGGCATCGCCGAGGCCCTGCAGTCCATCCACGGCGCCGGCCTCGTCCACCGCGACCTGAAGCCGTCCAACGTGCTCGTCGTCGAGGACGGCCCGCGCGTGATCGACTTCGGCATCGCCAGCGGCGTCTCCAACACCCGCCTGACCATGACGAACGTCGCCGTCGGCACCCCCGCCTACATGTCGCCCGAGCAGGCGAAGGACTCGCGCAGCGTCAAGGGCGCCAGCGACGTCTTCTCGCTCGGCTCCACCCTCGTCTTCGCCGCGACCGGACACCCGCCGTACCACGGGGCGAACCCGGTGGAGACGGTCTTCATGCTGCTGCGCGAGGGACCCAACCTGGAGGGTCTCCCCGACGAGCTGCGGCCGCTGATCGACTCCTGCATGCAGATGGACGCCACGCAGCGGCCGACCCCGGCCGACCTGCAGGCGCAGCTCGCCCCGCACCTGTTCGACGGCGGTGACGACAGCGGCACCGCCTCGGCGTGGCTGCCCGGGCGGGCCGTCGCGATGATCGAGGCCCGGCGCGCGGGAAACCGTACGCCCGCCGCCGCCGTGGTGCCCGCGCCCGCTCCCGGCCGGGACGCCGGCTCCGGCGGTCCCGCCTCCGCGGGCGCCACGCACCGCCGCCCGCGCGGTGGCGCCGACCCGTGGGTGGACCCGCGGACCGGCCAGGCCGTACCGCAGCGCCCGCACCGCCCGCCGATGTCCCCGGTGCCCTCCGGCGAGCCGGTGCGCCTGGGCGGCTCGCCGGTGCCGATCGGGCCCGGGCCGCGCGCGAGCGCCGCCGCCGCGCACGTCCCCGTAGCGGACTCGGCGACCGGCTGGGTCCGCCCGCCCGGCGGGGTGGCGGCCGTCACCCCCTCCGCGGTGGCGGTACCGAACCCGGGCCCGGCTCCGGACAGCGGCCGCTGGCGCCCGTGGCGCTTCCGCATGTCCAACGAGGTGTGGGGCACCCCGACCGTCGCCGGCAACCTGCTCTACGTGACCTCCTTCGAGGTCCACGCGCTGGACGTGGCGAGCGGCCGCCGTCAGTTCAAGACCCGCGACGTGGCCTGGTCCATGGCGGTCTCCGACGGCCGGATCCACGCCTCCGACGGCCCCTCCCTCTACGCGCTCGACGCCTCCGACGGCTCCGAGCGGTGGCGGCTGTCCGCCGACGCCTGGGTGTACGCGCTGCGCGCCGACCGCGGCACGGTCGTCACCGCCACCCGCGGCGGCGGCGTACAGGGCTGGGAGGCCTCCAACGGCCAGAAGCTGTGGGAGCTGACCGGCGCGCAGAGCGACTTCGAGACCCCGGAGGCGGCCCCCGTCCTCCACGACGGCACCGTGTACGTGTGGCAGGACGCCCGGCTGCGCGCGCTCGACGCCCGCAGCGGCCGCGAGTCCTGGTCGTACCCGGTCGGCGACGCGGCCTCCTGCGGGAACGTGCCCGTGCGGGTCACCCCCGGCCCCGACGGCAACGTCTACATCGCGGCCGGCACCCGGGTGCTGTCCGTGGACCGGGCCTCGGGCCGGGTCCGCTGGCACTTCGAGGCCCCCGCGGTCTTCCTGGCCGCGCCGGCCTTCGCGCCGGGTGCGGCCGTCACCGGCGGCGGGGTCTACCTGGTGGACTACCTGGGCACCGTCTACGCCCTCGACGCGGCCACCGGCCACGACCGCTGGCGGATCGCGACCGAGTCCCGGCAGTCCTCGGATCCGGTGGTCGTCGCGAACGGCAACGTGCACCTGGGCGCGGGCAGCGCGCTCTACACGCTCGACGCGGTCACCGGCACCCCGAAGTGGCGGTTCGCGGCGGGTGGCGAGATCACCGGCCTGCCGGCGGTCGCGGACGGCCGCGTGCACTTCGGTTCGGCCGACCACTGCCTCTACACGCTGGACGCGGCGGGCGGCCAGCTGCGCTGGAAGCTGGCCACGGGCGGCGAGATCACCGGCGCCCCGGTGGCGGACGCCGGCGTGGTGTACGCGTGCAGCAAGGACCGCTGCGTGTACGCCCTGGACGCGGCGAAGGGGACGGGCACCCGGACGAGCGGTTGACCTGCGCAGAGGGCGGGGCTCCGGCCCCGCCGGGTAGCGCACGGCACCGGGAGTGACAGGATGGACCCCATGAGCAACGTTTTCTTCGACATCACCATCAACGGCGCCCCGGCCGGCCGCATCGTCTTCAACCTCTTCGACGATGTGGTCCCCGAGACCGCGCGCAACTTCCGTGAGCTGGCCACCGGCCAGAACGGCTACGGCTACGCCGGCTCCGGCTTCCACCGCATCATCCCGCAGTTCATGCTCCAGGGCGGTGACTTCACCAACCACAACGGCACCGGCGGCAAGTCCATCTACGGCGAGAAGTTCGCCGACGAGAACTTCAAGCTGAAGCACGACCGCCCGTACCTGCTGTCGATGGCGAACGCGGGCAAGAACACCAACGGCTCGCAGTTCTTCATCACCACCGTCGTCACCCCGTGGCTCGACGGCAAGCACGTCGTCTTCGGCGAGGTCGTCGAGGGCCAGCAGCTCGTGGACCAGATCGAGGGCCTGGGCTCCCAGTCCGGCGCCCCCAAGGGCAAGGTCGAGATCGCGTCCTCGGGCGTCGTCGAGGCCTGATCCCCACCCGCCAGTCCGGCCGGCCGGCCCCGCCCCCACCCGGGGGCCGGGGCCGCCGCCGTGTGGGCCTCCCGCATCCCGGCGGCGGTGCGGAGCTCCCGGACGCGGTGGTCGCGTCCGTGACGGCCGTCGCACCGGGCACGGAAGGGGCTCCGGACGGCGGCCGCCGCTCCGAGGGGACCCGTCGGCGAGCCGATTACGCCCCGGATCGGGCCGGGTCCTTCGCGCCGGGGGTCTTGATCCCGACGCTACGCCCGGCGCCTGCGGCGCGCACGTGGGGCGGTCGGCCGGGGTCCGGCTCGGCCGCGGAGGCGATCCGTTCCGGGCGGTTACCGGCGCGGCGGTGCACTGATAGCGTGGCCCGCCGTTGTCCAGGGGAGGGGTTCTGGCCATGGTGGCTGGGCGTCGCATCAGGTTCACGGCGGTGCTGGTGGCCGTCGTGTTCGCGCTGACCGGGTTCTCGTCGCACGGCGGAAGCAGCGGGAGCAGCGGCAAGAGCAAGAGCAGCAGCAGCAGCGGGGGCGGCTGCTCCAGCTCCAAGAGCAAGAACAAGAACAAGAAGAAGAGCCACGGCAGCGGGAGCAGCAGCAGCCCGACGCCCTCGGCGAGCGCGACGTCGGCGCCCGCGCGGGCCGTGCTCGTCAGCTGTGTCGGCGCGGACGCCAAGGGGGCCACCGTCCAGGTCACCTCCACCGTGGACGCCGAGCGCACCGTGCGGGTGCCGGTGACCTTCAGCGGTGCCAACGGCGCGACCCTCGACGCCGGCTCCGTGAAGGTCACCCTCAAGGCGCGCGAGAGCCGGACCGTGGTGGTGCCGATGACGGTCCCGGGCAAGGCCGCGGACGTGAAGAACTGCCTGGTGGGGGCGGTCGACAGGGCGTAGCCCCGGCCTCACCGCACTCGCGGCTGCGGCCCTCCGCGCCGCCCCGTGAACAGCTCCGCCTGCCGCTCCGGTGCGAGGTTGCCCAGCGCGATCAGCGCCGGGGCCTGGGCCAGGGCCTGCTGGAGCGCGGCCTGCTTCGCCGACCACAGGGCCCGTACGGTGCCCTGCACGGCCCCGGTCGGGAAGCCGGCCAGGGTTTCCGCCGCCCGCAGGGCCGCCGGGAGCAGCCCGTCCGGGGCGGTCAGCTCCGAGACGAGCCCGATCTCGTGGGCCCGGCGTGCCGAGAGCCGCTCGGCCGCGCCCATCAGGGACATCCGGGCGGCCTCGCCGAAGGGCATGCGCTGCGCCATGTAGACGGCCTCGTAGGCGCTGACCATGCCGTACGTCGTGTGCGGGTCGAAGAAGGTCGCCGTGTCGGAGGCGATCAGGAACTCCGCCTCGCCCAGCAGGTAGAAGGCCCCGCCGCAGGCCATGCCGTTGACGGCGGCGACGACGGGCTTCCACAGGTCGCAGGCCTTGGGGCCGATCGCGATCAGCGGGTCGTCGACCGAGTACGGGGAGCCGGGCTGCGGCACCTCCACGCCGCGGTCGACGCCGGTGCAGAAGGCGGCCGTCCCGGCGCCCGTGAGCACCACCGCCCGCACCTCCTCGGCGTACCGGAACTCCCGCCACACCGCGCTCAGTTCGTCCGCCGTCTCCAGGTCGATCGCATTGTGCCGGCGCTCCCGGTCCAGGGTGACGACCGCGACCCCGGTCGCTTTGTCCCGTTCCACCCGTACGGTCATGACTTCTCCAACAGCCAGCGCGGCACGGCCATATCGCCGATCTGGGTGAAGGCCACCTGGACGCGGGCGCCGATGCGCAGCCGGGCCGGGTCCATCGAGTCCAGCGGGGCGTCGGGCGAGGTCACCAGGTTCCCGGCGAGCCGGATGTGCGGGGCGTCGGCGAGCTCCACGAGGACCACGTTGTACGGGGCCTGCGCGGCGTAGGCGGGCAGCAGCGGCGGATGCGGCCGGACGTAGGACCAGATCCGGCCGCGGCCGCTCATCCGGCGCCACTCGCTGTCGAAGGACCTGCAGTGCGGGCAGCAGGGGCGGGGCGGGAAGCGCAGCCGGCCGCACGCGGCGCAGGCCTGGACGCGGAGCTCGCCCCGGGCGGTGTACTCCCAGAAGGGGGCGCCGTCCTCGTCGGGGACGGGCAGGAGCAGTTCGGCCGCGGCCTCGGCGGCGGCTTCGGATGCGGTGGTCATCGGTCGGTCAGCTCCTCAGCAGGATCGCGGACGTCGGGACACCCTCGCCCGCCGTCACCAGGCAGGTCGCGGCGTCCGGCACCTGGGCGGTGGAGGTGCCGCGCAGTTGTTTGACGCCCTCGTTGATCAGGTTGAAGCCGTGCACGTAGGCCTCGGACAGGCCACCGCCCCCGGTGTTGATGGGGAGCCGGCCGCCCATCTCCAGGGCCCCGCCCTCGGTGAAGGCGGCGCCCTCGCCGCGCCCGCAGAAGCCGTAGCCCTCCAGCGAGAGCGGGATCAGCGGGGTGAAGGCGTCGTAGATCTGGGCCACGTCCACGTCCTGCGGCCCGAAGTCGGCCTGCTTCCACAGGTGGCGGGCGGCGGTCCAGGCGGGCCCGGAGAGCGGGTCGTCGTTCCAGTAGTTGACCATGCCGTGGTGCTGGGAGGGCAGGCCCTGGGCGACGGAGTGCACGTAGACGGGCTTGTGCCGGCAGTCCCGGGCGCGCTCGGCGGAGACGATCACGCAGGCCAGTGCCCCGTCGGTCTCCAGGCAGTTGTCGAAGAGGCAGAGCGGCTCGCTGATCATGCGGGAGGTCATGTACATCTCGCGGGTCAGCGGGCGTTCGTACATCATCGCGGCCGGGTTGGCGTTGGCCCGGTTGCGACAGGCCATGGCCACGTTGAAGAGGTGGTCGCGGGTGGCGCCGTACTCGTGCATGTAGCGGCGGGCCAGCATGCCGATCTCGTCGGCGGGGCGCAGCAGCCCGAAGGGGCGGGTCCACTGGCCGGGGGTGGGCAGCTGGACGGCGGTGTTCTTCCAGGGGCGCGGGCCGGAGCCGCGTTTGCGGGAGCGCCAGGCGACGCCGACGGTGGCCTGGCCGGTGGCGACGGCGGAGGCGAGGTGGCCGACGGTGGCGCAGGAACCGCCGCCCCCGTAGCCGATCTTGGAGAAGAAGGTGACGTCGCCGGCGCCGATGGCCTTGGCGACCTCGACCTCGTCGGTCTCCTCCATGGTGTAGGAGGAGAAGGCGTCGACCTCGGAGGGCTCGATGCCGGCGTCGGCGAGGGCGGCCAGGATCGCCCGGCAGGCCAGTTCCTTCTCGGACTGCGGCAGTCGTTTGGCAAAGGCGGTCTGCCCGATGCCCACTATCGCCGTAGCGTCCTTGAGCGTTGCCGCCATCGCCACCTCCGGGGTGCGCCAGTACTGACAGCCGCGAAGGCTACAGCTAATCTGACGGATAGTCAGCTACTGGGTTCGCGGGAGGATGACACGCATGGGCGAGGACGCACGCGCAGACCTGCGCTGGGGCAGCATCGCAGGGCTCGTCCGGGCGGCAGCGGAACGGTACGCCGACCAGGAGGCCGTCGTCGACGGCCGCGTCCGTATCGGTTACGCGCAGCTCGGCGAGCGCGTCGAACGCGCCGCGGCCGCCTGCATGGCCGCCGGCGTCGAGCCCGGCGACCGGGTCGGCGTCTGGGCCCCCAACACCCTGGAGTGGATCGTCTCCGCGCTCGGGGCCGTCTCGGCGGGCGCGGTGCTCGTGCCCCTCAACACCCGGTTCAAGGGCGCGGAAGCGGCGTACGTCCTGCGGCGCAGTCGGGCCCGGCTGCTCTTCGTCACCGGCACCTTCCTCGGCGCCTCCTACGTCGCCTCGCTGCGCCGGGCCGCCGGCGAGGGCCCCGGCTCCGGGCCGCTGGCCGGACTGCCGCACCTGGAACAGGTCGTCGTCCTCGCCGAGGACGCCCCCGAGTCCTTCCGCACCTGGAAGGACTTCCTGGCGGGCGGGGACCGCGTACCGGCCGGAGCCGTCCGCGAACGCGCCGCGGCCATCCCCTCCGACGCCCCCTCCGACATCATCTTCACCTCCGGCACCACCGGCAGTCCCAAGGGCGCCGTCATCACGCACGCCCAGTCCCTGCGCTGCTACGACGTCTGGTGCGAGCTCGCCGGACTGCGCGAGGGCGACCGGTACCTGATCGTGAACCCCTTCTTCCACACCTTCGGCTACAAGGCCGGGATCATCGCCTGCCTGATGCGCGGGGCCACGATGGTCCCGCAGCCCGTGTTCAACGTGGACACCGTCCTCGCCAACGTCGCCGCCGAGCGGATCTCCGTGCTCCCCGGGCCGCCCACCCTCCACCAGTCCCTCCTCGACCACCCCCAGCGCCACCACCACGACCTGTCGGCCCTGCGCCTGGTCGTCACCGGCGCCGCCGTGGTCCCGCTGCGGCTCGTCGAACGGCTGCGCGGCGAGCTGCACATCGCCACCGTCCTCACCGCGTACGGGCTCTCCGAGGCCAGCGGCATCGTCACCATGTGCCGGCGGGGCGACCCCGCGGAGATCATCTCCGAGACCTCCGGACGGGCCATCCCGGACACCGAGGTGATGATCCTCGGCACGGACGGGACGGAGCGGCCGACCGGCGAGGCCGGCGAGATCGTGGTCCGCGGCTACCACGTCATGCAGGGCTACTTCGAGGACCCCGACGAGACCGCCCGGGCGATCACCGCGGACGGCTGGCTGCACACCGGCGACGTCGGGTTCAAGGACGCGCACGGCAACCTGCGCATCACCGACCGGATCAAGGACATGTTCATCGTCGGCGGCTTCAACGCCTACCCCGCCGAGATCGAGCAACTCCTCGGCCTGCACCCGGACATCGCCGACATCGCGGTGGTCGGGATCCCCGATCCGCGGCTGGGCGAGGTGGGCAAGGCGTACGCGGTCCGCCGGCCCGGCTCCACGCTCACCGCCGACGACCTGATCGCCTGGTCCCGGCGGGAGATGGCGAACTACAAGGTGCCGCGCGCGGTGGAGTTCGTCGCCGAGCTGCCGCGCAACGCGAGCGGCAAGGTGCTCAAGCGCGAGCTGCGGGCCCGCTAGCGACGCCGTCCCGGGCGGCGCCCGGCGGGCGGCTCCTGGTGTGCGGGGCTCGGCGGGCTCCGCTCAGCGGGCGTACGAGCCGAGGCCGATCAGGCAGTACACGTACTGGTTGAGGACGGTCCCGCCCCGCGTGTACCGGTAGGAGAACGCGTACTGGGTCTTGGAGTTGGAGTTGCAGCGGTCCATGTCCGAGGTGCCGGGGATGCTCTCGATCACCTTGTAGTGCGCGTCGGACGCCGAGCAGGAGACCTCGTCCACGCCGCTGACGGTCGTCGGGGTCGTCGAGTCCGGCAACTGTCCGTTGAGACAGGTACCCCGGTCGAACGGACTCGGCTCCGGAGTGGGCACCGGCGCGGGGGCCGCGCTGTACGCGGTGGGCGCCGGGTCCGGGGCGGCGGTCCGGGGCGGGTACGAGGGCGTGTACGGCGGGGTGTAGGAGGGGGTGTACGACGGAGTGGCCCACGCGCTCGACGAAGAGGTCGGGGTGGGGGAGGCGGCGTTCTTGCCGTCGCCGTCGCCCCCGCTGTTCACCGCGATGAAGACGACGACGATCACGGCGGCGACCAGCAACGCCGCCAGGCACCCGCGGCCGTTCGCCGTCGAGGCCGGGGCGGACTGCGGGGTGCTGCCCGCACCGCCGCCCGCGGTCGCGCCCAGCCTGCCGGTCGCGAACGCCGCCCCGATCCCGGCCCCCGCGCCGGCCCCTGCCCCCGCGCCGGCCCCTGCTCCCGCGCCGGCTCCTGCTCCCGCTCCCGCTCCGCCCCCGGACACGCGGATGCGCAGCAGTAACTCCTGCTCCCCGACGCGGGCCCGGACGAGATCGCCGTTCCGGCAGGCCGGGATGCGCAGCCGGGCCGGCCCGTTCGCCAGCTGAACGGGGAGGATGACCCCGTGGGCGGCCTGCTGAGGGGTGATCGTTATGGGCATTTCCTGCGACGACACCGGCTGCTCCAAGGGGTGAGGGTGGTGCGGTACGCGCTGCCTGACGAACCCTCGTCGATTGTGTCGCGTACGCCGGTGGTGACGCAGTGATTCCGCTAGGTAGGGCGACGGGCCAGCACCAGCCGCCAGCGCGGAGCGCCTCCGCTCTGCCGCCCGAAGTGCTCCAGCGGCACGGTCTCCACGGCGAAACCGGCGGCCTCCAGGTCGCGGCGGACCCCGCTGAGCGGGAAGGTCCGGTAGTACATGACGAAGGACGGCCGCCACACCGCGTTGCGCACCCGCATCGCCGCGTCGAAGCCCGCCGCCGCCCACCACACCGGGGAGCTCGCCGGGATCGGGGCGCCGATGGGGAAGGCGAAGACCCCGCCGGGGCGCAGGGCACGGTGCACGCCGGAGAAGAGGCCGGGCCGCTCCGACGGGAGGAAGTGACCGAAGGCGCCGAAGCTGACCGCCAGGTCGTACGCGTCCTCGAGCGCGGGCGGCAGGGCCCGCGCGTCGGCCCGTACGAAGTCCACGCGGTCGTCCGGGTGGGCGCGCTCGGCCTCGGCCAGCATGCCGGCGCTGAGGTCCACCCCGGTCACGCGGTCCCGGCACAGCCTCCGCAGCATGCCGATCGCGGCGCCGGTGCCGCAGCAGACGTCGAGCCCGGCGCCGAAGGACCCCTCCCGCTGGGCGAGGGCCTCCTCCACGGCGTCGAGCATCCGGTCGGGGGTGCGGAAGGGCGTGTGGTCGAACTTCGGCGCCAGCAGGTCGTAGCCGCGCTCGATCGAGGAGAGGCCCTGCACGGCGAGTTCGCGGACGCTCGGTCCGTGGGAGGAGAACACACCCCCAGCCTATGCCGGAGCCCGGCGCGGATCCGGACGCACGCGTGCGGCGGTCGCGGTGGCTCCCCCTCCGGGCCACCGCGACCGCCGTTCCCCCGTCGAATCCCCCGTACGTCGTGCGTTCTTGCGATCCCGGCCCTTGTTACGGGCGCGGGCCGGACGCGTGGTTGTCCAGCGTCTGGATCTCCTCGGCCGGCGTCGGCGGAGCGGGAACCGGAGCAGGACCGGGCGTCGGTTCGAGCGGCTTGATCTCGATGCCCGAGGCGTGGTTGTCCAGGGTCTCGACGTCGACGCCCGGGGCGTGGTTGTCGAGCGACTTGCCGTCGCCGTCGGTCGGCAGGATGTTCTCGTTCGTCGTCATCGGTTCTCCTGGTGGATGGGTGGGGCCCGCTCGGCGATTCCCCCGATGACCGCCGAGCGGGTAGTCCTCCAACCGACCCGGGTGCCCCCCGACGCGCCGGGTCGATGCACCTATCGTGCCGACCGGCGATAAACGAACGATGAACGCCTCGTTCAACCGGCGTCGCCGCAGGTCAGGCCGCGATCTCAGAGGCTAGCAGGGCCTGCACCTCGGCCAGTTCAGCGGACCCCAGCTGCCGGAACACGGCCTCCGCGTCGCGCCAGCACGCCCGCGCCCGGTCCGTCTGGCCCAGCCGCCGCAGCGCCTTGCCCAGCACGGTCAGCACGGTGGCCCGGCGCCACTCCCCGCCGATGCCGCGCAGGGCGATCGCCTGCTCGGCGTGCGAGGCGGCCAGGGTCGGCCGGCGCGCCGCCAGGTGGGCCACGGCCAGCCGGAAGTGGGTCACGCCCTCCCACAGCGGCTGCCGGTTCTCGTGGAAGAGGGACAGCGCCTCGGTGAGCTGGGCGAGGGCCTCGCCGAGCCGGCCGGCCTGGGTGAGGGCGATGCCGAGCGCGTAGCGGCCGTTGGCCAGGCGCAGGGTCAGGCCCATCCGGTCGTAGATGGCGATGCCCTGCTGGGCGAGGTCTATGGCGCTGGAGAGGCGGCCCAGTTCCACGTGGATGCGGGAGAGGTTGCACAGGGCGCTGGCCTCGCCGACGTTGTTGGCGTCGGCGCGGAAGCCGTCGATGGCCTCCAGCAGGTACCGCTCGCCGTCCGCGTGCCGGCCCTGGTAGAGGGCGATGATCCCGCGGTCGTTGGGCGCCCAGCAGCTGGGCAGCGGGTCGCCGGCCTCGCGGGCGAGCACGGTGGCTTGGCGGGCCTCGTCGTCGGCCTCGGTGAAGCGGCCCGCGACCAGGTGGACGTTGGTGAGCGTGGTGCGGGCGCGGCCCTCGGCGTACGGGTCCTTGGCGGCCTGGGCGGCGTCGCGCAGGGCGACGGCGGCCGATTCGTACTGCTTGGAGTTGGCCCCGGACTCGGCCAGGTCCTTCGCCGCCCACAGCAGGTCCACGGCCCGCCGCAGCACCGGCGTCTCGCCGCCCCGTACGGAGGCCTGCCGTACGCACGCCAGCAGCGGGTCGGCCTCGGCGTACAGCCAGTCCAGGGCGGCCCGTGACTCGGCGAAGACCAGCCCGGGGTAGTGGGTGTCGCTGAGGTGGGCGGGGAGCCGGTCGCCGGGGCGTTCCAGGGCGTACACCCCGGAGGCGGTGGCCAGGTAGAAGTCCAGCAGCCGGTCCAGGGCGGCCTCGCGCCCGCTCGGGGGCTGCTCGTCGCGTTCGGCGCAGGCACGCGCGTAGAGGCGTACGAGGTCGTGGAAGCGGTAGCGGCCGGGAGCGGCGGATTCGAGCAGGGAGCAGTCGACCAGGGCTTCCAGGAGGTCCTCGGTGTCGTACTCGGGGAGGTCGAGCACGGCGGCTGCCGCCGAGAGGGAGATGTCGGGGCCGTCGGCGAGGCCGAGGAGGCGGAAGGCGCGCTGCTGGGCGGGTTCCAGCTGGCCGTAGCCGAGCTCGAAGGTGGCCTTGACGGCGAGGTCGCCGGCCTGGAGCTCGTCGAGGCGGCGGCGCTCGTCGCCCAGCTTGGCGGCGAGGACGGAGACGGTCCAGGTGCGGCGGGCCGCGAGCCGGGAGGCCGCGATGCGGATGGCGAGCGGCAGGAAGCCGCAGGCGCCGACGACGTCGAGGGCGGCCTGGCGCTCGGCGCGCACCCGCTCCTCGCCGACGATCCGGGTGAAGAGCTGGAGGGCCTCCTCGGGGCTCATCACGTCGAGGTCGACGAGATGGGCTCCGGCGAGGCCCGCCATGCGGACCCGGCTGGTGACGAGGGCGGCGCAGCCGGCGGTGCCGGGCAGCAGCGGACGGACCTGGGCGGCGTCGCGGGCGTTGTCGAGGAGGACCAGGACGCGGCGGCCGTCGAGGGTGGAGCGGTAGAGCGCGGCCCGCTCGGCGGGGGAGTCGGGGATGGCGGTGTCGGGGGTGCCGAGGGCGCGCAGGAAGGAGCCGAGGACGGCCTCCGGTTCCGCGGGGCGGGCCTCGGTGCCCTGGAGGTCGACGTAGAGCTGGCCGTCGGGGAAGTGCGGGCGGGCGGCGTGGGCGACGTGCACGGCGAGGGTGGTCTTGCCGACGCCGCCGATGCCGGCGAGCGCGGAGACGGCCATGACCTGGTCCTGGGCGCCGCCGGACAGGATGGCGCCGAGCTCGGTGACGAAGCTGGAGCGGCCGGTGAAGTCGGGCACGGTCGCGGGCAATTGGGCGGGCCTCACGTGGACGGTCGCGGCGGCCGGGGCCGGGTCCTCCGCGCGGGCGAGATCGGCGTCGGCGTTCAGGATGCGCTGCTGGAGCGCGGCCAGCTCGGGGCGCGGGTCGACGCCGAGCTCGTCGGCGAGGAGGCGTCGGGTGTCGGCGTAGACGGCGAGGGCCTCGGCCTGCCGGCCGCTGCGGTACAGGGCGAGCATGAGCAGCTCGCGCAGGCGTTCCTGGAGCGGGTGGGCGGCGGTGAGGGCGGTGAGCTCGGAGACGGCCTCGGCGTGGTGGCCGACCTCCAGGTCGAGGTCGAGGCGGGTCTCCAGCAGCTGGAGGCGCCATTCGGCGAGCCGGGTCCGCTCCGTCTCGGCGTGCGGGCCGGGGATCCCGGCGAGGGGCTCGCCGTCCCAGAGGTCGAGGGCGCGGGCGAGGAGCGTACGGGCGAGGTTGCGGTCGCCGGCGGCGCGGGCGGCCTCGGCGTCGGCGGCGAGGCTGCGGGCGACGCCGAGGTCGAGGGTGGCGGCGGAGCGCAGCCGGATGGCGTACCCGCCGGACTCGGTGACGAGCAGCCCGGGGGCGACGACCTTGCGCAGGCGGGAGGCGTACGTGCGGATGGTGGCGAGGGCCTGCTGCGGCGGGTCCTCGCCCCAGATGGCGTCGATGAGCTCGGGTGCGGTGGCGGTGCGGCCGTCGCGCAGCAGGAGGACGGCGAGCAGGGCGCGCTGCTGGGGGGTGCCGGAGGGCAGCAGCTCGGCGCCGCGCCAGGCGCGGACGGGGCCGAGGACGGCGAAGCGGGACTCGGCGGGGGTGGCGGGGGTGGCGGGGGTGGCCGTATCGGCGGGAGCGGCGGCCGGGGCTGCCGTGGCGGCGGCGCGGGTCGGGCGCGGGGCCGGGGCCGACGCCGTGGCCGAGGTCGTGGCCGGGGGTTTGGACGTGGTGGTGGGCCGGGCTCCCTCGGGGTGCTTCCGCGGGTGCGGGATGGCCGGTACGCCGTCCATCTGTCGTCCCCCTGCCTTCCGTTCGGTGTAAGGGTCAGTCTGCCCTGTCTTGCGCGTACACGTCAGCCCGTCCATGGCCGATCACGGACCAACTAGCTGACGGTTCGTCAGATCAGCGCTACCGTATGAGCCATGGAGACCTTCCCGAAGATCATCTCGGTGGACGACCACACGGTTGAGCCCCCCCACGTCTGGCGGGACCGGCTCCCGTCCAAGTACCAGGACATCGGCCCCCGCGTCGTCCGCGCCCCCTTGAAGGAAATGACCTTCCTCGGCGGCAAGTTCGCCCCCGTCATGGGCGCCAAGGGCGACGACGGCCCGATCGGCGACTGGTGGGTGTACGAGGACCTGCACCGGCCGCTCACCCGCCTCGACACGGCCGTCGGGTACGACCGCGACGAGATCAAACTGGAAGTCATCACCTACGAGCAGATGCGCCCCGGGTCCTTCTCGGTTCCCGACCGCCTCGCCGACATGGACGTCAACCACGTCCAGTCCGCCCTGTGCTTCCCGACCTTCCCCCGCTTCTGCGGCCAGACGTTCACCGAGGCCAAGGACCGTGAGCTGGGACTGCTCGGCGTACGGGCCTACAACGACTGGATGGTCGAGGAGTGGTGCGGCCCCGAAGCCCGCGGCCGCCTCATCCCCCTCACCCTGATCCCGCTCTGGGACGCACGCCTGGCCGCCGCGGAGGTCCGCCGCAACGCGGCGCGCGGCGTGCGCGCGGTCGCCTTCTCGGAGATACCCCCGCACCTGGGCCTCCCGTCCGTCCACACGGACGACTGGGACCCCTTCCTGCAGGCGTGCGACGAGACCGGCACGGTCATCGCCATGCACATCGGCTCCTCCTCCCGCATGCCGTCCACATCCGCGGACGCCCCGCCTGCGGTCGGCTCCACCATCACCTTCGCCAACTGCTGCTTCTCGATGGTCGACTGGCTGATGAGTGGCAAGTTCGAACGCTTCCCCAACCTGAAGATCATGTACGCGGAGGGCCAGATCGGCTGGATCCCGTACATCCTCGAACGGGCGAACGTGGTCTGGGAGGAGAACCGGGGCTGGGGCGGAGTCGCGGACAAGGTGCTGCGCCCGCCGTCGGAGCTGTTCGCCGAGCACGTCTTCGGCTGCTTCTTCGACGACGCCTTCGGCCTGAAGAACCTCGACGCGATCGGCGTCGGCAACGTCCTCTACGAGACGGACTACCCCCACTCCGACTCGACCTGGCCGAAGTCCCGCGAGGTCGGCGAGGCCCAGATGGGCCACCTGGCGCCGGACGTGGTGGACCGCATCGTGCGCGGCAACGCGATCGACCTCCTGGGCCTCACCCCCGAAGGCCTATGGCCAAGCCCGCCGGCCTAACCCACCCCCGACAAGGCGAGGCCAGGCCCCCCGCCCGGCGGCACCATGGCCGCCCCGCCCCACACGGCCACGGCCGTACCGGCCTACGGCGGCCGCCCTGTCGACCTGCGGCGGTACCGGCCTGCGGCGGTACCGGGCGTGTGGTCGTACCGCCCTGTGGCCCCCGGGCCTGTGGCCCCCGGGCCTGTGGCCCCCGGGCCTGTGGCCCCCGGGCCTGTGGCCCCCGGGCCTGTGGCCCCCCGGGCCTGTGGCCCCCCGGGCCTGTGGCCCCCCGGGCCTGCGGCCGTACCGGCCTGTGGTCCCCCGGGCGTGTGGCCGTGCCGGCCTGTGGTCCCCCGGGCGTGTGGCCGTGCCGGCCTGTGGTCCCCCGGGCGTGTGGCCGTGCCGGCCTGTGGCCCCCGGGCCTGCGGCCTACGGCGAGGTGGCCTTCGGCCTGTGGCGCTGCCGGCGTTCGGCCTTCCGCCAGGGGCGCTTCCGGCCCGTGGCCCTACCGCCTGCGGCGCCTCCGGCCCGCGCGCTACGGCGGTTCGGCCTGCGGCCTACCGCTTACGGCGCTGTCGGTCCTGCGGCCGTACCGCCTGCGGCCGTACCGCCTGCGGCCGTACCGCCTGCGGCCGTACCGCCTGCGGCCGTACCGGCCTGCGGCCCCCCGGGCCTGCGGCCGTGCCGGCCTGCGGCCCCCCGGGCCTGCGGCCGTGCCGGCCTGCGGCCTACGGCGGAGCGGCGCTTCCGGCCTGCGGCCCCACCGCCTACGGCGCGGCTGCGCTATCAGGCCTGCGGCGTACGGCGCTATCGAGCCTGCGCCCCTACTGCCTGCGGCGCCTCCGGCCTAGGGCTTTACCAGCCTGCGGTCCAACCGGTCTGCGGTGCTTTGGCCGTACCGGCCTGTGGCCCTGTCGGCCTGCGGCGCTTCCGGCCTGTGGCCCTACCGCCTGCGGCGCCTCCGGCCCGCGTGCTACGGCGGTTCGGGCTGCGGCCTACCGCTTACGGCGCTGTCGGTCCTGCGGCCGTACCGCCTGCGGCACTACCGCCTACCGTCTCGGGCCTGCGGCCGTACCGGCCTGCGGCCGTACCGGCCTGCGGCGCCTCGGCCGTACCGCCTACGGCGTCACCGCGCCTCGGCCGTACCGCCTACGGCGTAACCGCGCGGCGGCGCTGCCGCCTACGGCGTAACCGCGCGGCGGCGCTGCCGCCTACGGCGTAACCGCGCGGCGGCGCTGCCGCCTACGGCGCAACCGCGCCCTCCGCGTCCGTCGGGCGCGGCTGTGGCGTCGTGTTCCGTGCGGATGCCGCGAGCAGGAGGGATACGGTCAGGGCCGCCGTCGTGAGCGTCGGCAGCAGGACCCGTACGTCCACGAGGCCCACCAGGGCGGCCCCCAGGGGCAGGGCCAGGGCGTTCGGGACGAAGAGCAGGGTGTGGGCCGTGGCGGCGGCTCGGCCGAGGACGGCGCCGGGGACCTCGCGCTGCACCGCGGTCAGCGCGGCGATCAGCACGCACGGCAGCCCCGCGCCGATCGCCACGCTGCCGGCCAGGGCCGCCGCGTCGGACGGCAGCGCCCTCGCCCCGACGCCCAGCGCGAACAGGGCCACGCCCCCGGCCGTGAACACCCGCTCCGGCAGCCGCCGCAGGAGCGGGCCCGCCGCGAGCCCGCTCAGTACGGAACCCGCGCCCTGCACGGCGTACAGCACGCCCACGTAGGTGGGCGCGTGGCCCAGCACGCCGTCGGCGACCGCGTAGACCACCGCGCCGTTCAGACCGGCCAGGAACATCACCGCGGCCCCGGTCAGCACCAGCGGACGCAGCGCGGGCGAGCCCCACAGCTGCCGCCCGCCCGCCAGCACCTGCGCGAGTCCGTGCGCCGACGCGGTCCGGTCCGGCGGCTCCTCGCGGACCCGCAGCAGGGCGAAGATGCCCGCCGCCACCGCGAAGGTCAGCGCGTCGAGCAACGCCACGGACGCCCCGCCGTACCGGACGAACAGGCCCGCGCCCACCAGCGGCGCGATCAGCTTCGCGCCCTCGTTGGCCGTCAGCCGCAGCCCGTTGAAGTCCCCGAGCAGCCGGCCGTCGACGGCCTGCGGCACCAGGGCCGCCTCCGCCGCCTCGTGGACGGTGCCGCACACCCCGTACACCAGCAGGACGGCGAACAGCAGCCACACCCGGCCCGCCGAATCGAGCAGGAGCAGTACGGGCAGCACCGCGGCCATCAGGAGGCCGGCGCCGACCAGCACCGGCCGCCGCGGCAGCCGATCGGCGAGCGCCCCCAGCGCCGGCCCGGCCAGCACGGGCGCCCACAGGGCGAAGACCGTCAGCGCCGCGAGGGCGTCCGACCCGGTCAGCGACTTCACCCAGATCCCGGCCACCAGCCACATCGCGGTCGTGCCGAACCCCGACACCACCACCCCGGCGAGGTACAACCCCGCATTGCGGTCCCGCAGGACCCGTCCCGCTCCCCAACTGCCCATCGCCCCAGCGTGCGTCTGAGGAGGCAACCCGGGGATCGGGCAACCGCCCTATTCCCCGGGCCGCTCGTCGGGGCGGTCTACTTCGGGGTGGTCCAGATCTGCCGCTTGTTCGTGTTCGCCGTGTGGAGCTGGACCACGGTGCCGTTGGCGGTCGCGCCGCCGGTCACGTCGAGGACCTTGCCGGACGCCACGTGGACGATCTGCCCCTTGGCGTTCACGGACCAGCGCTGGGCCGCCGTGCCGTTGCAGTCGTGGAGGCTGATCCTGTTGCCGTCGGTGCTCGCGTTGCGCGCGTTGTCCAGGCACTTGCCGAACGCGCGGAACGTGCCGTCCTTGCCCAGGATCCACGACTGGGCGGCGGAGCCGTTGCAGGTGTAGAGCTGGATCCGGGTGCCGTTGACGGCCTTGCCGCCCTTGACGTCCAGGCACTTGGCGCCGATCCCGGTCACCCGGCCCTGCGGGGACAGCACGGCGCCGCCGCCGGCCGCCAGCAGGCGCAGGCCCTGCACGTCGAACTGCTGGACGTACGTGCCCGCCCGCTTGTCCTGGTAGGCGTACGCGGGCGAGCACATGACGGGGAACTGGCCCGAGTCGGTGCCCTTCACGCAGTCGCTCTTGGTCAGACTGCGGTTGGCGTGGGTGAGGCCCAGCGTGTGCCCGAGCTCGTGGCTGACGTGGTTGCGCATGTACGTCTCGCCCATGGCGGCGGTCGGCTTGCCGGCGGCCGTGAAGAACTCGTCGTCGATGTAGGCGTGGCCGCTGGTCGCGGTCTCGGCCACGGAGGAGCTGGTGAAACCGCAGCTGAGGTTGGCGCTGCCCGAGCCGTCGCGGACCACCTTCCAGCCCGTGCTGCCCATGCTGCCCTCCCCGGCGGGGGGCAGGCACGGGCGGTGCAGGACGCCGACGACCACCTCGCCCTTGGGGCGGACGTAGTCCCAGCCGACCGGCCTGGTGTCGACGGTGACCGGCAGGTTCGTCACGCGGCGCAGGTCCGCGGCGGAGGCCTGGACGTACGGGGCCAGCCAGTCGGCGGACTTCTGGTCGTAGAACTTGATCGTGTAGCCGGTCGGCAGCCACTTGGTGGCGCCGCTCAGCTTCCAGCCCTCGCCCTGCGGCGGCGTGGGACCGGGCGCCGGGGCTGCCGCGGCCGACCGCCGGCCGGCCTTCGACGGCTCGGCGCCGCCGAGCGACATGACGCCGTTCTCGAAGACGGTGCCGTCCGAGCCGTGGGTGCCGGAGTCCTCCGCATGGGAGACCGGGGATTCGTGCGTCTCGGGGGACTCCGGTGCCTCGGCCGTGGGCGGTGCGCTCTCGCCGGTGTCCTCGGTCCCGAACGCGGTGGGGGAGAGCTGCAGACTTCCCACGAGGGCCACCGCGGCCGCCGCGGCGACCATGGATATCCGGTGCCTGTCTGTCAGTCGCACGTGTTCGTCGCCCTCTCTCAAGGCTCTTGTGCCATCGGAGCGACGATTAGATCAACAGGGCAAATGAGCGTGCAAGCCGCACAGTTGGCGGTCGGGTTAGCATCGGGCCATGCCTCGGCTCGAACTCCTGCGCTTCGACCACGCCCCGGCCGTACTCGCCTTCGAGCGGCAGAACCGGGCCTACTTCGCCGCCTCCGTCCCCGACCGCGGCGATGACTACTTCGCCCGCTTCGACGAGCGGCACCACGCGCTGCTGGCCGAGCAGGAGGCCGGACTGTGCCGGTTCCACGTCCTGGTGGACGGCAGTGGCGCGGTCGTGGGGCGGGTCAACCTCGTCGACCTGGCGGACGGTTCGGCCGAGCTGGGCTACCGCATCGCCGAGAAGGCCACGGGGCGGGGCGTGGCCACGGCGGCCGTGCGCGAGGCCTGCGACCTGGCGGTGACCGGGTACGGCCTGACCACGCTGCGGGCGGTCACGACGCTCGACAACCCCGGATCCCGGGCCGTCCTGGCCCGCACGGGCTTCGTGTCCACCGGCGAGATCCGCCTCGACGGCCGCCCCGGCCTGCGCTTTCTTCGCGACCTGCGCACACCCGCCTGACCGGTCCGCCCCTTGCACCCAGCCCTGCCCCCGAGGCATGCTTCGCCAGGGCAAATCGGAAGGATCATCATGCCGGTGGACAAGCGGACCGTCGTGACGGCGGTGCTGTGTGCGGTGGCGGCTCTGGGGGCTTCCGCCGCGGTGGCCGAGCTGGTGCCCCCGCCCGAGGGGGCCGCACCCGTACGGGCGAAGGCCGGGCCGGCGGCGTCGCCGACGGCCACATCGCGATCGCAAGCGTCGAAGCCTCAGCTCTCGACCCCGCCCGGAGCCGCCCTCCCGCCCGCCGTCACGCCCCCGCCCGGTGGTCCCGCGGCCTTCACCGGAGCCCTGTTCACGGACGGGCTGGACAGTGACCACTTCTGTACGGCCACCGTGGTGCACAGCCCCGGCCGCAACATGATCATCACTGCCGGGCACTGCCTGATGGAGGGCGACCAGGGCGGCGGAACGGCCGTCTTCGCACCTGCGTACGCGAACGGCATGGCCCCGTACGGCACCTGGAAGATCGAGGAGGTCTTCGAGGACGACCGCTGGGCCGAGGGTACGGACGACGACTACGACCTCGCCTTCGCCCGCCTCGCCCCCGACGCCAAGGGCCGCACCATCGAGGACGTGACCGGCGCGGCCGTGCTCGACACCAGCGGGCGCGCGGGCGAGGAGGTCACGGTCACCGGCTACCCCGCCGACCGCAAGGTCCCCCGCACCTGCACGGCGGTCGGCGTCCGGGAGAGCGCCACCCAACAGCGCTTCGACTGCGCCGACTTCCCCGGCGGAACCAGCGGCAGCGCGTGGATCGCCCGCGACGGCAAGATCATCGGCATCCTCACGGGCGGCGACACCGACGACGTGTCGACCAGCACGATCCTCGGCGAGTACGCCGCCTCCCTCTACGCCAAGGCCACGGCGAAGGCCCCGTCCGCCCGGTAGTCCCCTACCGGGGTCGGGATCGTGGCCGCCGCGGTCGGACGGTCAGGCCAGCAGGCCCAGGTGGACGGGTTCCGCCGGGGCGTTCGTCAGCAGGTCCGGCAGGCGCGGGGGCCACAGGGGTTCGCCGAGGGTGGCGAGGCGGTTCGCGGGGAGCCACTGCCAGTGGATGCCCGGGGACTCCAGGACCGGTTCGCGGTGGGGGCCGCGGGCGAAGTAGACGTGCTCGTGCTGGCGCACCGGGACGCCCTGGTAGGTGAAGTCGTGCTCCCAGGTGCACAGCAGCCGTTCCGGCTCCAGGTCGGTCCACCCGGTCTCCTCGCGGAGCTCGCGCCGCACGCAGTCCTCGGGGCTCTCGCCCGGATCGATACCGCCGCCGGGCGGCAGCCAGTGGACGCCGACCTCCGCGTTGTCCGCGCGGAAGAGGAACACGGATCCGGCCGGGGACAGGATGACAACGCGCGCCGCGTGACGTGGAGTTCGCCTCATCACCTCAGGGTACGTCGGTGATCGCCCCCGGGGGATGGGCGCGTCACCACCGTTCTGCCGCCGGGCCCCCGCCGCCCGCCGGGCCCCGCCCGGCCGGGCCGAGCCGGGCGGGGTGCTCGGGGTCGGCGTCCTACGTCGCCGTCAGGGCCAGCGTGGGGGAGAGGCGGGCTGCGCGGGTCGCCGGATAGAGGCCGGCCACGGTGCCGATCGCCAGGGTGGCGGCGAAGCCGCCGGTCACCGCCCAGAGCGGGACCACCCAGGGCAGGTCGCCGGCGCGGGCGTAGACCGCCGTGGCCGCGCCGCCGAGGACGATGCCCGCCAGGCCGCCGAGCCCGGACAGCAGCAGGGACTCCGTGACGAACTGGATCCGGATCTGCCCCTTCGTCCCGCCCAGGGACCGGCGCAGGCCGATCTCGTGTCGCCGCTCCAGCACCGAGATGATCATGGTGTTGGCGACGCCGACCCCGCCCACCAGCAGGGCGATCCCGCCCAGTCCCAGCAGCAGGGTGCTGAAGGCGCCCTCCGTGGCCGCCTTCGCCTGGAGCGCCGCCGAGGGGTCGGTGACCGAGACCGCGGACGGCGTCTGCGGGTTGGCCGTCCGGGCGATGAGCTGCCTGACCGCCGCCACCCGGTCGTCCGCCGACCGTTCGTACACCGCCGTCGGATGGCCGTCGAAGCCCAGCAGCCGCTCGGCCGCGTCCCAGCCGACGAGCGCGGAGCGCTCGATCTCCGGGGCCAGCGGGATCGGGTCCAGGATGCCGGTCACCGTGAAGTACCGGCCGCCGATGAAGACCTGCCCGCCCGGCGCGGCGATGCCGAGCCGGCGCGCGGAGACGTGCCCGAGCACCACCGAGGGGTAGCGGCCGGTGGCGTCGTTGAGCCAGGTGCCGCTCGCCGTCCCGGCGCGCAGGGTGCCCAGCAGGTCGTCCTTGGCCGCCTTGAGCACGATCCCGCCCGTCTCCTCCTTCGGGATGTTCTCCGAGCGGCGTACGGACTCGGCCACGTCACCGGTGGTTCCCACCGACTCGACGCCCTCGATCCGGGAGACCATCCCGGGGGCGTCCTTGGGCAGCTTGGTGTCCTGGCCGCTGAACATCCCCTTGCCGGGTGTCGCGACCAGCATGTTCGTGCCGAGCGCGTCGAGTTCGCGCAGCAGCCTGGCCTGGCTGGAGGAGGAGATCCCGACCACCGCGATCATCGTCGCGATGCCGATGGCGATGCCGAGCGCGGACAGGAACACCCGCATCGGGCGCGAGCGCAGGCCCGCCGACCCGACGTGCAGGACGTCCCGCGGGGACAGCCTCGGCGGGGTCGGCTTCCGTGCCCGCCTCCCCCTGCCCGCACCCGCACCCGTGCCCGCGCCTCCGCCCGTACGCGTCCTCGTACGGCCCCTCACGCGACCACCCCCGCCCGGCGGCGCACGTCCGCCACGATCCGTCCGTCGCGGATCCGCACCTGCCGCGGCAGGCTCGCCGCGATCTCTTGGTCGTGGGTGATCACGGCGATGGTGGCCCCGTCCCGGTTCAGCTCGTGCAGCAGCTCCATCACCGACTCCCCGGACGCCGTGTCCAGCGCGCCCGTCGGCTCGTCGGCCAGCAGCAGGTCCGGTGCGCCCGCCACCGCCCGGGCGATGGCGACGCGCTGCTTCTGCCCGCCGGACAGTTCGTGCGGCCGGTGCTCCATCCGGTCCCCGAGGCCGACCCGCTCCAGGGCCCGCGCGGCCCGGCGGCCGCGCTCGGCGCGGGAGAGGCCGCTGTAGAGCAGCCCTTCGGCGACGTTGGCGCGGGCGCTGACGCCCGGCACCAGGTGGAAGGACTGGAAGACGAAGCCGATGTGCCGCGAGCGCAGCGCCGACAGCGAACGGTCCGAGAGGGCCGCGATGTCGTGGCCGGCGATCCGTACGCCGCCCGCCGTCGGGCGGTCCAGGGTGCCGACGATGTGCAGCAGGGTGGACTTGCCGGAGCCCGACGGGCCGACGATGGCGAGGAGTTCGCCGGCGGTGACGGTGAGGTCCACGTCGCGCAGGGCGGTGACCCCGCCGGGGTACTCCTTGGTGACCCCGGTGAGCTCCACCACTGTCTCGATGTCCGTCACAGCTTCGGGACCCCCACCTGCATGCCCTCCTTGAGGGCGTCGCCGGTCACCTCGACCCGGCCGTTGCCGAACATGCCCGGCTCGACCTTGACCTCGCGCGCCCTGCCGTCCTCGACGACCTGGACGCCGAAGCCGCCGTCCGTGAGCGCGAGCAGTGCGTTGACCGGTACGGAGAGCACGCCCTTGCGGGTCTCGCCGGTGAGGGCGACCGTCACCGGGGACTGGTCGGGGGCGTTGACCTCGGCCGGCTTGTCGAAGGTGACGGACACCTCGACCTTGGCCTTCCGATCACCCCCGCCGCCGCCCCCGCCCGCGCCGCCGCCGTTCTTGTCGTCCGGGGCGGCCGCCGCGCCCACCGCTTCGATCCTTCCGGTGGCGCCCGCACCCCCCGGCAGCCGTACGGTCACCGGGTCCCCGGGCTTGGCCGCCGTCGCATTCGCCGCGTCGATCTGGAAGCGGACGATCCGCTCGGTGCCCGTCACCGTCAGCACCGGCTTGCCGGGCCCCGGCTCGTCACCGATCGCCGCGTCGCCCCTGCGCACCCGCTGCGGCCCCGAGGCGAAGGCGATGTCCTCCCTGCCGACCTCGCCCGTCTGCGCCGCCTCGTGCGCCTTCTGCCAGCGCTTGACCGCCGTCGCCGTGCCCGCCGTGAAGGTGCCGTCCTCCGGATCGAGCCCGGTCCCGTACCCGAGCGCCCGCAGGTTCCGCTTGAGCTGCTTGACGTCCTCGCCCCTGTCGCCGCCCTTCAGCGGCCGGTACATCGGCGTGGACCCGTACATGAGCCGCACCGCCCTGCCGTTGACCTCGTACAGCCTCCCGTCCCGCTCGACCGCCGCGCCCTCGGCCGCGACCCACGTGAGCACGCCCGGGCCGCCCGCGTTCAGCTTCCGCTCCTGTGCGTGCCCGAGGGTGCCCTCCACCTGGAGGCCCGAGCTGAGGTCGCCGCGCTGCACCGGCGCCGTGGCCGGCGGCAGGCCGCCGCCCGCGCGCTGCTCCTGCCCGCCGCCGGAGGCGCGCTGCGGCTGGGCGATCACGGCGTAGCCGCCGCCCGAGACGGCCAGGACGGCGGCCAGCGACCCCAGCAGCCACTTGGCGCGCTTCCTCATCGGGCCGCTTCGCACTTCTTCTGGGCCTCCTCGAAGGCCTTCTCCTGGCCCTTGGGGATCTCGGTGGCGCTCTTCATGCCGCCGGTGTACTCGGGGTCCTTGAGGGCGACGCCGTTCTCGCGCATGCACCGGATCCACTGGAGCTCCTGGTCCTTCTCCTCCTGCGTGGGCTCCTTGCCCGACCCCGGTCCGCCCATCCCGCACGCCTTCATGGCCTCCTGCGTCTTCTGCGGGTCGCCGCCGCCGAGGGTCATCCCGCGCGGGTCCTGGCCGGGCTCGGGGTCGGGCACGTCCACGCCGTGTTCGCGCAGGCACTGACGCATCTTCACGGCCCGGTCGGCGTCCGCGCCCGCTCCGCCGCTGCTCCCGCCGGCTCCGCTGCTGCTCCCGCCACCGCCTCCGGAGGCGTCCTTCCTCCCCGCCGAATCGTTCGCGCAGGCGGTGGCGAACAGGGTCAGCCCGGTGACGACCGCGGCCGTGCTCGTGATCAGGGATCGCTTCATGGGCCCGAGCCTGCGGTGAAAGGGCCTTTCGCTTCCCTCTCGCACCCTGCTTACGACGGCGAAACAGGGAGCTCCGGTAAAGAGGGGGCCATGCGCGTACTGGTGGTGGAGGACGAGGAATTCCTCCGGGAGATGATCGCCGAGGGGCTGCGCCGCGACGCGCTCGCCGTCGACGAGGCGAGCGACGGCCCGGAGGCCCTGCGGCGCCTGCGCCTGGGCGAGTACGACGTCATGGTCCTGGACCGCGACCTGCCCGGCCTGCACGGCGACGAGGTCTGTCGGCAGGTGGTGCGCGAGCGGCTGCTGACCCGCGTCCTGATGCTGACCGCCGCCGGGACCGTACGGGACCGGGTGGAGGGCCTCGGGCTCGGCGCCGACGACTACCTCACCAAACCCTTCGCCTACGACGAGCTCCTCGCCCGCGTGCTGGCCCTCGGCCGGCGCGCCCGCCCCGCGCTGCCGCCCGTCCTGGAGCGCGCCGGGATCGCCGTCGACACCGCCCGCCGCGGCGCCACCCGCGACGGGCACCGGCTCGCGCTGTCCCGCAAGGAGTTCGCCGTCCTGGAGGCCCTGCTGCGCGCCGAGGGCGCCGTCGTCAGCAACGACGACCTGATCGAGCAGGTGTGGGAGCAGGACACCAGCTACTCCACCAACGCCGTCCGCGTCACCCTCAGCAAGCTCCGCGCCAAACTGGGCGAGCCGCCGCTGATCGAGACCGTGCCGGGCGCGGGCTACCGGATCGCCGCGTCATGAGGCCCCGCCCGACGACCCGCCGCCCGCCCGGGGGAGGGCTGCGCACCGAGCGCGGCCGTCTCACCGCCCTCTACGGCTCGCTGCTGCACCTCGCGGGCGGCGGACTGGTGGCGCTGGTCTACGTCCTGGTCGGCCAGGGCCTCCACGCGAGCGTCAGCGGGGCCGTCCGCACGGTCAGCCCGGCCTACGTCCTCCCCTCGCCCGGTGTCACGCCCGGCGTTACGCCGGGTGCCACGCCCGGTGCCACGCCCTTCCTCCCGCCCGGTACCGCCTCGCCCGGCCCGCGGGCCGACACGGGCCGCAGCTGGGAACCGGCGCGGCGGCGGCCCTCGGGCGAGCCGCTCACCCCCGAGGAGCTCCAGGGCTACGCCTTCACGCAGCACCTCTCGGACGCCGTCACCGACGCCACCCGGCACCGGCTGCTCGTGTACTCCCTCCTCGCCCTGGCCGTCTTCGCCGTGCTGTCGATCTGGCTCGCCTGGTGGATGGCCGGCCGGGTGCTGCGACCCGTCGGGGTGATCACCGAGACCGCGCGCCGCCTGTCCGGGGAGAACCTCGACGAGCGGATCTCCCTCGACGCCCCGCCCGGGGAGCTCAAGGAGCTGGCCGACACCTTCGACGCGATGCTGGGCCGGATGGAGCACCTGGTGTCCGCCCAGCGGCGGTTCGCCGCCAACGCGGCGCACGAACTGCGCACTCCGTTGGCCGTGCAGCGGGCGGCCGCCGAGATCGGGCTGGCCGGGGACCCGTCGCCGGAGAAGGTCGCCCGGATCCGGGCGAAGCTCATCGGCGTCGCGGACTCCAGCGAACACCTCATCGAGTCCCTGCTGCTGCTCGCCGTGTCGGAACAGGGCCTGGAGGCGACCGGGCCGGTGGACCTGGCGGCGCTGGCGGCGGCCCAGCCGGCGGCCTGCCCCCAGCAGGGGCTGACCGTCGTACGGACCCTCGCGCCGGTGACCGTGACGGGAGACCGCGCGCTCCTCGGCCACCTCCTGCGCAACCTGCTGGTCAATGCGGTACGTCACAACCGGGCCGGGGGCCGGATCGCCGTGACGACCTCCGCGGAAGGGGAACTGACGGTGTCCAACACCGGTCCGGTGATCGGTCCGGCGGATGTCCCCGGGCTCCTGGAGCCCTTCCGGCGGCGCGCCGAACGGCAGCACACCGCAGGTGAGGGCGCAGGTCTGGGCCTCTCGATCGTGGCGTCGATCGCGCGGGCGCACGGGGCGGAGCTGACGGCGCGGGCCAATCCGGAACCGGAGGGCGGCCTGACGGTCCGTGTCCTGTTCCCCGTGCCGGGCGGGACGCGCACATCGCAGGCGCACCGCCTCTGAAGAGCGCCTGATGTACGGTCGGTTCAATGAGCAAGCACGCCCGAGCACGCTCCCGAGCGCCCCGCACGCCCCGCACCCCCCGCCGTGCGGCACTGGCGGTCGCCCTCGGCCTGGCGACCATCGCGGTCTCCTGGGTGTATGTCGCCCAGGATCCGGACAAGACCGCCGACGCGGCGCCGCAGGCGCGTACGGACGCCCGCCCGCAGGCGGCGGACCGGGCCGCCCGTGACGTCCGGCGCTCTGCCCTCCAGGGGCTGCCCGGCATCAGCGAGCAGACCCGCCAGCGGATCCCGGCCGACTCCCGCCAGCTCATCCTCGTCACCGGCAAGGCCGCCGACTCCTCGGAGTCCACCGCCGCGCTGTACACCCGCCCGGCCGCCGACGTCGACTGGGTGCGGGCCGAGAGCTGGCCGGCGCGCAACGGCGCCAAGGGCTGGTCGGTGGACCGCGAGTACGGCGACCTGACCTCCCCGATCGGCGTCTTCGCGCTCACCGACGCGGGCGGCCTGCTCCCGAAGCCGCCGGGCACCCGGCTCCCGTACGACAAGAACCGGGGGTTCGTCGCCTCCGGCCGGGGGGTGAACGGCGAGTCCCTGGCGGGTTCCTTCGACTACGTCGTCGCCATCGACTTCAACCGCAGGCCGGGCAAGTCCCCGCTGGACCCGGTCATGCCGGAGGGCGAGGAGAAGGGCGGCAACATCTGGCTCCACGTGGACCACGACGGGCCCTCGCAGGGCTGCGTCGGCATCCCGAAGCAGGCCATGGAGAAGGTCCTGGAAACCCTCGACCCGGCGGCGAGGCCGGTCATCGTGATGGGTCCGGAAGGCTTCTGACCCGAGGCGGGACCGGGTTCCGGTCCCCCGGCCCGCCGCCGGTCCGGTTCCGGAGCAGCAGCCCGATGTAGGCGAGGTCGAACACGCTGCACAGGATCCCCAGGCCGAGGACGAACGGGGAGTCCTCCACCACCCCGAACAGCAGGGTCGGGGCCAGCGTCCCCAGCCACTTGGCGACGGCTATGGTCAGGGACTGCCCGCGCGGGCCCTGCCGGGCGGCGTACAGGGCGATGAACAGGCCGGACATCAGCAGGTTCTGCAGGAAGGCCGCGTACCGCGTCGCGTCGTGCGTCCCGAAGTGCGCGAGGAACAGCCACTGCACGGCGAAGCCGGTGCCGAACACCACAACGGACCAGGCGGCGAAGAGCGAACGGGTCACGAAATCCGGCAGCTCGGCCCGGCCGAACCGCAGGTAGGTGGAGACGATCACCACGTCGGCCGCCGCCCACACCACGTTCACCACGCCCTGCGCGGAGACGCCGGCCGTGAACTCGTGGACGGCGTAGGTCGCCTCCCAGGCGAAGTTCAGCGCGAGCGCGGCGACGGGCATCGCGTACGTCCGGTCCCGCAGCCCGACGCGGATCGCCTCCACGTACACGACCGTCCAGGCGATCCCGCTGACCAGCGTGAGCATCAGATCCACCCGCCGCACCCTAGGGCGTCCCGTCCCGGCCCGGAAGGGCATCGGGTCCTCCCCATCGGATCCTCCCCCTTGTCTGACGGACCGTCAGCTACGACGATGGCCCGGCACCGACATGACGCATCGGCAGACGAAGGCGAGGCGGGCCCGCCATGGCGCGCGTGTTTCCGGAAGGTCGGCTGGTCTACGGGATGCAGCTCCCGATCCAGTCGCAGAGCACCATCTACGCCGAGCCCTGGGAGGCGTCGGCCACCGCCGCGGATCTCGCCGAGATCGCGCGGGCCGCCGACCGGTCCGGCTTCGGGTACGTGGCCACCTGCGACCACGTGGCCATCCCGCGGCGGCTCGCCGGCCCCATGAGCACCGTCTGGTACGACCCGGTGGCCACCCTGTCCTTCCTCGCGGGGATCACCGAGCGCGTGCGGCTGCTGAGCCACGTGGCGGTCCTCGGCCTGCGCCACCCGCTGATCAGCGCCAAGCAGTACGCCACGCTCGACCACCTCAGCGGCGGCCGGCTGATCCTCGGCGTCGGCGCGGGTCACGTCCAGGAGGAGTTCGAGGTCCTCGGGGTGGACTTCGCCCGCCGCGGGGCCCTCCTCGACGAGACCCTGGACGCGCTGCGGGCGGCGCTGGGGCCCGAGGAGTACCCGGAGTTCGAAGGCGAGCGGTTCTCCTTCAAGGACCTCGGCCAGCTGCCCCGGCCCGCGCAGGAGCGGATCCCCGTCTGGGTCGGCGGCTCCTCGCCCGCCGCCGTCCGCCGCGCCGCGGTCCGCGGGGACGGCTGGCTCCCGCAGGGCGACCCGCGCGAGCGGCTGCCGGCGCAGATCGCCCGCATCGCGGAGCTGCGCGCCGAGGCCGGGGTCGCCGGCCCCTGCGAGATCGGGGCGATCACCGAGGCGCTGTACGTGGGCGAGCCCGCCTGGGACACCGGCCGCCGGACCCTCACCGGCAAGGCGGAGGCGCTCGCGGAGTCCCTGCGGGAGTACAAGGCGCTCGGCGTGGACCAGATCCAGGTCCGCTTCCGCAGCCGCGACCGCGCCGAACTGACCGACCAGATCACCGCTTTCGGGGCCGAGGTCGGCCCCCTCCTCAACGACTAGCGTCGAGATGATCAGGAGCATGACCATGGGCAAGCTGGACGGGCGCGTCGTCATCATCACCGGCGCGGCACGCGGCCAGGGCGAGCAGGAGGCCCGGCTGTTCGCCGCCGAGGGCGCCAGGGTGCTCCTCGGTGACGTACTGGACGAGCAGGGCGCGGCGGTGGCCGAGGACATCGGCGAGGACCGGGCCCGGTACGTACGGATGGACGTGAGCCGCGAGGAGGACTGGGCGGCCGCGGTCGCCACGGCGAAGGAGGCCTTCGGCCGGATCGACGGGCTGGTCAACAACGCCGGCATCCTGCGCTTCAACGAGCTGACCGCGACCCCGCTGGAGGAGTTCCAGCAGGTGGTCCAGGTCAACCAGGTCGGCGCCTTCCTCGGCATCAAGACCGTGGCCCCCGAGATCGAGGCGGCCGGCGGCGGCACCATCGTCAACACCTCCTCGTACACCGGCCTGACGGGCATGGCGTACGTCGGCACCTACGCCGCCACCAAGGCGGCCATCCTCGGCCTCACCCGGGTGGCGGCGCTGGAGCTGGCGGCCAAGGGGATCCGGGTCAACGCGATGTGCCCGGGCGCCGTGGACACCCCGATGGCCAATCCGGGGCTGCTGGACCCGGCGAACATGACCGACGAGGCCAGGGACGCCATGGCGGAGCTCTACAAGCGGGTGGTCCCGATGGGGCGGGTGGGGCAGCCCGAGGAGATCGCCAGGCTGGCGCTCTTCCTGACCGGCGAGGACTCCTCCTACATCACCGGCCAGCCGTTCGTCATCGACGGCGGCTGGATGGCCGGCGTCAGCATCCTGTAGCGGCGCCCGCCCGGGCCGGTCTATCTGATGGAGCGTCAGGTATTGACGCTCGCGCCCCCGCGATGGAACAGTCGAGACATCGAATCTGACGCAACGTCAGAAACCAAAGGACGGTGAACCCCTTGGAATTCGGGCTCTTTGTGCAGGGATACGTGCCTGAGGCGCGGTCCAAGGTCGACCCCGAGGCAGAGCACAAGGCGCTGATCGAGGAGACCGAGTACGTCATCCAGGCGGACAAGTCCGGCTTCAAGTACGCCTGGGCCTCCGAGCACCACTTCCTGGAGGAGTACTCCCACCTGTCGGCGAACGAGGTGTTCCTCGGGTACCTCGCCCACGCCACCGAGCGCATCCACCTCGGCTCCGGCATCTTCAACCCGCTCGCCCCGGTCAACCACCCGGTCAAGGTGGCCGAGAAGGTCGCCATGCTCGACCACCTCTCCAAGGGCCGCTTCGAGTTCGGCACCGGCCGCGGCGCGGGCAGCCACGAGATCCTCGGCTTCCTGCCGGGCATCGAGGACATGAACGGCACCAAGGAGATCTGGGAGGAGACCATCGCGGAATTCCCCAAGATGTTCCTCCAGGAGGAGTACGAGGGGTTCCAGGGCAAGCACTGGTCGCTGCCGCCGCGGAAGATCTTCCCCAAGCCGTACGGGAAGGCGCACCCGGCCATGTGGTACGCCGCCGGCTCCCCGTCCTCGTACGCGATGGCGGCGAAGAAGGGCCTCGGCGTCCTCGGCTTCAGCGTCCAGAAGGTCTCGGACATGGAGTGGGTCCTCGACCAGTACAAGACGGCGATCCGGGAGGCGAAGGCGATCGGCGCGTTCGTCAACGACAACGTGATGGTCACGTCCACCGCGATCTGTGCCGAGACGCACGACAAGGCGGTGGAGATCGCGGTCAACGCGAACATGAACCGCTTCCAGTCCCTCGTCTTCCGCTACCACGACACCTTCCCGCGGCCGGAGGCGATCCCGCAGTGGCCCGAGACCCTGCCGGAGTACAACGCGGAGATCATCGAGCTCCTGATCGCGGAGGAACTGCTGATCTGCGGTGACCCGTCGGAGGTCCGCGCCCAGTGCAAGCGCTGGGAGCAGGCGGGCGCGGACCAGCTCTCCTTCGGTCTGCCGACCGGGGTCTCCTACGAGGACACGATGACCACGATCAAGCTCATCGGCGAGCACGTCATCCCGGAGATAGACACGGACCCGGTGCACCGCACGACGCGCTTCCGTCAGGCCGTCTGACTGACGGGGAACGGGGACGGCGTCTTCCCGGACCGCCGTCCCGCACCAGCCCCGGCCGGGCGGCCTCCGGCCGGGGCGCGGGGGCTTTGCCATGCGGGTGCGGCGCCGTCGCGGGGGCGCCGCCCCCGAACCCCCGCGCCTCAAACGCCGGCGGGGCTGAAATCGCGCACCGCGAACACTGGCAGAAGGGACGTCATGCTCGACCACGTCATCAAGGGCGCGACCGTCGTCGACGGCACCGGCGCCCCCGCCCGCGTCGCAGACGTCGGCATCCGCGACGGCCGCATCGTCGCCATCGGCACCGTCACCGAAGAGGCCCGCAGCAGCGAGGACGCCACCGGCCTGGTCCTCACCCCCGGCTTCGTCGACCCGCACACGCACTACGACGCCCAGCTCTTCTGGGACCCGTACGCCACGCCCTCCATGAACCACGGCGTGACCACCGTCGCCGGCGGCAACTGCGGCTTCACCCTGGCGCCGCTCAACCCGGCCCGCCCCGCAGACGCCGACTACACGCGCCGCATGATGAGCAAGGTCGAGGGCATGGCCCTCAAGGCCCTGGAGGAGGGCGTCGACTGGACCTGGTCCACCTTCGGCGAGTACCTCGACGCCCTGGAGGGCCGCATCGCCGTCAACGCCGGGTTCATGGTCGGCCACTGCGCGCTGCGCCGCCACGTCATGGGCGAGGACGCCGTCGGCGGACAGCCCACCCCCGAGCAGATGCAGCAGATGCTCGACCTCCTCCACGACGCCATGAACGCCGGCGCCTGGGGCCTGTCCACCACCCAGTCCTCCACCCACTCCGACGGCTCCGGCGCCCCCGTCGCCTCCCGGCACGCCCGGCCCGCCGAACTCCTCGCCCTCTCCAGGGCCGTCGCCGAACACGAGGGCACCCAGCTCGAAGCGATCGTCGCTGGCTGCCTGGACCAGTTCGCGGACGAGGAGATCGACCTCCTCGTCGACATGAGCGCCGCCGCCGGACGCCCCCTGAACTGGAACGTCCTCACCATCGACGCCGCCGTCCCCGAACGCGTACCGCGCCAGCTGATACCCAGCGAACGCGCCCGCAAGGCCGGCGGCCGGATCGTCGCGCTGACGATGCCGATCCTCACCCCCATGAACATGTCCCTCGGGACGTTCTGCGCGCTGAACCTCATCCCCGGCTGGGGCGAGGTCCTCGGCCTGCCCGTGCCCGAGCGGATCGAGCAGCTCCGCGACGCCGGCGTACGCGCCGAGATGCTGCGCCGCGCCGACAGCAAGGAGGCCGGGGTCTTCCGGCGCCTGGCCAACTTCGGCCGGTACGTCATCGGCGACACGTACAGCAAGGAGAACGAGGGCCTCTCCGGCCGCGTCGTGAACGACATCGCCGCCGAACGCGGCCAGGACCCCTTCCAGTGCCTGGTGGAGATCTGCGCCAACGACGACCTGCGCACGGTGCTCTGGCCGATGCCCACCGACAACGACCCGGCGAGCTGGGCGCTGCGCGCCGAGACCTGGCAGCACGAGGACGTCATGCTCGGCGGCTCCGACGCCGGCGCGCACCTGGACCGGATGTGCGGGGCCCCGTACACGACCCGCTTCCTCGGAGACTGCCTGCGCGGACGCAAGCTGGTCCCGCTGGAGCAGGCGGTACGGATGCTCACCGACGACCCCGCCCGGCTGTTCGGGCTGCGCGAGCGCGGCCGGATCGCCGAGGGCTACCACGCGGACCTGGTCCTCTTCGACCCCGAACGCATCGAGGCCGGCCCCGCGACGCTCGTCCACGACCTGCCCGGGGACAGCCCGAGGCTGGACGCCCGGGCCATCGGCATCGTCTCCGTACGGGTCAACGGCGTGGAGACCATCCGCGACGACGAGGTCACGGGGGAGGTCCCCGGGACCGTGCTCCGCTCGGGCCGCGACACGAGGACGGTGAACACCCGTTGAACACGCAACCCCTCTATGTCGGCGGCGAGTGGGTGGAACCCGCCGGCGGCCACTACGAAGTGGTCAACCCGGCGGACGAGTCGGTCGTCGGGCTCGCCCCCGAGGCCTCCCGCCCGCAGGTCGAGGACGCGACCCGCGCAGCGGCCGAGGCCTTCGAGAACTGGTCCCGCACGAAGCCCGAGGAACGGGCGGCGATCCTCGACCGGGCCGCGGACATCATGCAGCGCGAGTTCGAACCGTGGACGGAGCTGGCCCGGGCGGAGACGGGCGCACCCACCGGGATCGCGCGCGGCATGCAGGTCGGCGTCGGGGTGGCCCGCTTCCGCCGGTACGCGCGCGGGGCCCTCGAACCCGTCGAGAAGGGCCTCCCGCCGCAGGTCACGGAGGCCGGCCCGATGGGACGGGCGAGCATCCTCGGCGCGCTGGAGGTGCGACAGCCGGTGGGCGTGGTCACCTGCATCACCTCGTACAACAACCCGTGGGCGAACCCGGCGGGCAAGGTCGCCCCGGCCCTCGCCATGGGCAACACGGTGGTGGTCAAGCCCGCCCCGCAGGACCCGCTGTCGGTGTTCAGGATGGCCGAGGCCCTGCACGAGGCCGGGGTGCCGGCGGGCGTGGTGAACGTGGTGAACGGCCAGTCGGTGGAGGTCGGCGAGGCCGCCGTGGACTCCCCGTACGTGGACATGGTGTCCTTCACCGGTTCCACGGCCGTCGGGCAGCGCATCGCCGAGGTCTGCGGCCGGACGATGAAGCGGCAGCTGATGGAACTGGGCGGCAAGGGCGCGGCGATCGTCTTCGGGGACGCCGACCTGGACGCGGCGGTGATGGGCATCGGCACCACCTTCTCCTTCTACTCCGGGCAGATCTGCACCGCCCCGACCCGGGTGATCGCCCACCGCTCGGTCTACGACCGGCTGGTCGAGAAGCTCACCGGCTACCTGGCCTTCATGAAGGTGGGCGACCCGGCGGCGGCCGGCACGGTGGTGGGCCCGGTGATCTCGGCGGCGCACCGGGACCGCGTGGAGTCGTATGTCGAGCTGGGGAAGAAGGAGGGCGCGCGGATCGCCTACGGCGGTGAGCGCCCGGTGGTGGGGGAGGACGGCAAGGGCTTCTACGTGGCCCCGACCCTCCTCGTCGACTGCACGAACGACATGCGGGTGGTCCGCGAGGAGATCTTCGGCCCGGTCGTCGTGGTCGTCCCCTTCGACGGGGACGAGGACGAGGCGGTCCGGCTGGCCAACGACAGCGACTTCGGCCTGCTGAGCTACGTCTGGTCGGGGGACTCGGCGCGCGCGTTCCGCGTGGCGCGGCGGCTGCGGGCGGGCGGGGTCGGTGTGAACACCATCGGCCGCAACATGGAGGCGCCGTTCGGCGGTTTCAAGCGCAGCGGGGTCGGGCGCGACGTCGGCTCGTACGCGCTGCACGCCTACAGCGAGATCCAGTCGATCGTCTGGACGGGCTGAAACGCGCCGGCTCCGGCCGGGGGTGGGTGGCTCCCGGCCGGAGCCGGGTCATGCGGGCGGGGCGGGCGGGGCCGTGCGGTAGCCGAGGGCCTTGGCCAGCTCGTCGTTGCCGCCGCCGAAAGAGGCGAAGGTCTTCGGGTCGTCCGTCTCCAGCCGTTGCAGGGCGGCGGCCGCCCGTGCCCGGGGCGGGCCGTCTTCGTCGGGGAGCCGCCAGTCGAAGTACAGCGATCCGCCGGTGCCGGGAGGCGGCGCGGACGGCGTGTACCGGAACTGGGCCACCGTCGTGTCCGGGTCGCGCCAGTCGGTGCCGATCCAGCTCGGCGCGACGTCCCAGCGGGCCGTCAGCTCCGGCCGGTCGCGCAAGCCGGCCGCGATCAGCCGGGCAGTGCTGCGGGCGGGCCAGCACCAGGAGTGGTCCTGCTCGGCGCGCTCGACCTCGGCGTCGTACGCGGCCGCGTCGAAGCGGTACGCGGGCGGCGGCGGGCCGACCGCGCCGCGCCAGCCGTCCCAGACCACCTCGTCGCCGTCCCGGCGGATCGTCACGTACAGCGCGCCGCAGCAGCCTTCGGTGCAGTACGCCTCGCAGAGCTGCACCTCGCGCGGCTCCGCCGCGGCGCGGAGCCGGCCGCTGTCGAGCAGGTACTCGGGCGGGTGGGCCCGGCCCTTCCCGAACAGCGCGGGGACGAGCGGGATCCCGTCGGCCAGGATGCGGGTCTCGACCCCGGGGGAGTCCCCGGGATCGTGGACGACGACCAGCTCCCACCGAGGGGGGCCACCGGCCTCGGCGCGGGCGAAGGGGAGGTGCCGGTAGCGCCGGAACCAGTCCGCCTGACGGTCGCCCGGTACGGGCTCCGGCGTGACCCCCGGCAGCAGCCGGTCCAGGGCGTCGAGCAGGGCTCGGCGTCGCCCTGGCCGCCAGTTCAGCAGTACGGCGGGTCCGCTGTGCAGGTCCAGGGCGATCGACAGCAGGAGCGACCGGTGCTCCGGGGTCGGGGGCAGCCGGTCGGCATGACGGACCAGAGCCTCGTACACGGCCCGGGCGGGTGGATAGTCGAGGATGTCGGCGCGGCTGTCCAGCTGGTCGGACATCCGGTGCAGTAGCCGGCCGGTCAGCGCGAGCAGTTCGGCGTCCTGCGGCCGGGCCCGCAGCAGCCCGCGCAGATCGGCGGCTTCGGCGATGCGTCGGGCGAGCCACATGGCCTGCGACTCGTCCGGCAGGGACACCAGAGCGGACCGGGTGGCCTCCGCGTCGCCGGAGGTGATCGCCTCGGTCAGCGGGGTCAGCTGCTCGGAGCGGTCGCGGCTGCGGATGACCAGCAGGCCGGCGCCCTGCCGGTCGAGCGGGTCGAGGGCGGCGATCACGCCGTCCTGCAGCCCCCGCAGCATTCCGAGGGTCTTGAGACAGGGCACGTCCTCGGGCTCGCCGAGACGGATCAGCAGGGCTATGCCGACCCCGACGGCCGCCGCATCCGTACCGGTGCGGACCAGCTGCCGGGCGGTCTGCCGGGCGGCGTCCTCGTCGGGGAGTGCCAGCCGTGCGGCGTGGGCGCGCAGCGTGCGGTGGGGCATGGCCAGCTCGGCCACCCCCCGGTGGACGGCCTCGGCGGCACGTACCGGGTCGGGGTCGGCGAGCAGCGGCGTGAGGGCGTCGGTGACTTCGGCCTGCGCCTGTTGCCAGGTCAGGTCCTTGCGCCTGGGCTCGGGTGGCCCGTCGGGCAGCGGATAGCCGCGGCGCGGGACCCGGCCGTCCGGCTCGATGCCGTGCCGGAAGAGGGCGTAGTCGTACAGGGAGGTCGTCCGGGGGGCGAGCGGCTCGCGCTCGTCGCGGACGCTCATCGGGTGGGGTGGGACTCGATTCCGTAGGTCATGCGTGGAGCCTGCCAGGCAGGGTCAGGACGCGTCCAACGTAAATCCGGCCTCGCCCCGGACCCGGCCGTTGACCTGGAGCTGCACCAGGTGCTCGCCCGAGTGGTAGCGGCGGGTGGTGATCGGCTTGAAGGAGTGCCGCCTGGTGCCGCTGAGGGTTTCGCCGGGGGCCAGGGCGCGGGTGAGGAGTTTGAAGACCTTGGGGGTGCGGGAGCCGTTCGCCTTCGTGTGGTGCACGACGTAGTCGACGACGAGCTCGGCCGGGAGGGCGCCGGTGTTGGTGACCGCGTAGTCGAAGACGAGGTACTCGCCGACGGCGACCCGCGGGGTGGTGACCTCGGGTCCGCGCACCGTGACCGGTACGTCCGGGGAGTGCCCCAGCAGGGTCAGGGCCTCGGGCCGGCCGGCCTTGACCAGGGTGCGCAGTCCGTGGCGCACGACGCGGTCCGTCGTGTCCGTGGGCTCGCCCAGCCAGCGGGCGGCGGTCTCTACGGCGAGCAGGGGGTGGTCCCGGCTGATGTCGTTGAGGTGGTTGGAGACGGAGCGGCGGACGTACGCGGACTCGTCGCGGTGGAGGGCGTCCAGCACCGGCAGGGCCGGGCGCGGGTCGGCGACGAAGGCGGGCAGCTGCGGCGCCCACGGCAGCCGGGGCCGGGTGCCCTCGCTGGCCAGGCGCCGTACGTGTGGGTCCGGGTCGGCCGTCCACTCCCGTACGACGGCCAGGGCGCGGGCCGGGTCGGCGCGCAGGAAGGGCCGTACGGCGGACTCGGCGGTCAGCCGGGAGGTGAGGTCGTGCAGCAGCGCCAGCCCGGGCTCGAACACCTCCAGTCCGCGGACGGCGACGGCCTCGTTGACGGGGAAGGTCATCCAGCCCTCGAAGGCCGGATCGGCGAGGGCGGTGCGCACGACGGCCTCGAAGGCGGGCCAGTCCTCGGGGAGGTCGGCGAGCACGGCGTCGCGGACGGCGCCGACGCGGCCGCTGTACGTCAGCCCGTCGAGGGCGCCCGCGCGGGCGAGCAGGGCGGGCGCGGACCGGCGGCCGGCCGCCCGGGCGAGCAGCCGGGCCAGGGAGCTGACGGTTTCCGCGCTGAGGAGCTCATCGGCCGTGGGCATGGGGACAGTCTCGCGGATGCCGCACCGGCCCGGGGCCGGTGGGCCCGACGTGGCCCGGGCCCGACGTGGCCCGGGCCTGCCGGCCCCGGGCCCCGTCGGGGGACGGTCTCAGTCCACGTAGTAGTCGGTGAGGACGCAGCCCTTCACGAGGGCCGGTTCCTTGCGGTAGCCGCTCGGCGGGTTGAAGTCCGCGTGGCAGTTCAGCATCAGAAGACCGGCCTGCGGGGTCAGCAGGGCGCTCATGGCGGCGGAGCTCTCGGATCCCATGGCGAAGTCCTGCCCGACGACGATGCCGCTGTTGGGGTCGTCGCCCTGGTGCGCGGCGGCCTCCGCCTTGAAGGCGGTCTGGAAGGCCTTCGCGTCCTTGATCATGTAGATGCTGGTGCGGCCCCTGCTGCCGCAGATCCCGCGTTCGGTGACGGTGCCGGCCTGGAAGAACTTCTCGTCGGGGCCGGTGCTCGACGTGGTGCCCGGGGGGACGATCTTGACCGGGTCGCACGGGGTGAATCCGTTGACGAAGCGGGCGGCCGCGGCCATGGTCGCCGCCTTGGGGAGCTTCTGGAAGGCCGTCCCGTCCTTGGGGGCGTTGCCGTTGACGCCGCCGTTCTTGGTCGGGTTCTCCAGCGTGCCCTCGTGGGGGCCGCCGTCGCCGGTGCCGTTGGCGGCGCCGTTGGCGCCGGCCGCAACGGAATCCCCGCCGACGCCGCCGAGGGGCGGGTTGTCGCCGCCTCCGCAGCCCGTGAGGGAGAGCAGGGCCGCGGTGGCCGAGACAGTGATGATCAGTGGCTTGAAACGCATGTGCGCGGTGTCTCCCCGTGGGTGATCTTGACCGGCGGCGACTGTAGAGCGCTGGTCATGTCCGCGGCAAGCCGGGCGCCGAAAAACTCGCACGGGAAAGTTTGAAAAGCCGTAAAACGGACATGGCTGCGGTTTCCGCATGCTGAAAGCTTCTCCCGAGAGCCTGCTGAACCATGGCCGGAGGCGTAAGTGAACCTTGTATTAAGTGTTCGTAAACGGCCTCGGCCTCGGGATTCCAAGGCGCTCGGGATGGCCAGTTTCCGGAGTTCGATCCTCCAGATGTGGAAAACGCACCATCTAACGTCCTGACCCATGACTCAGCTGGACGTACGGCCTCGGGCCGGAGACACGGTAAGCGGCGTCGCCGAGGGCGACGTTCGCGGCAAGGGCCTCGGCAAGGGCTCCGTCGGCCTCGTGGGAAGCGCCGTCATCGGCATTTCCACCGTCGCCCCCGTCTACTGCCTGACCTCGACCCTCGGTTCCACCGCGGGGGAGGTCGGCATGCAGATGCCGGCCATCTTCCTCGCCGGCTTCCTCCCGATGCTGCTGGTCGCCTTCGCGTACCGCGAGCTCAACAAGGCCATGCCGGACTGCGGCACCTCCTTCACCTGGACCGTCAAGGCCTTCGGCCCGCGGATCGGCTGGATGTGCGGCTGGGGCCTGGTGATCGCCACGATCATCGTCCTCTCCAACCTCGCCGGCGTCGCCACCTCGTACTTCTGGCTGCTGGCCGGTGAGATCACCGGCAACGACTCGATCGCCGCCCTGGACGACAACAAGCTCGTCCACATCGCCACCTGCCTGACGCTGATCGCCGTCGCGACCGCCATCAGCTACCGCGGCATGACCGCCACCAAGGGCGTCCAGTACGCGCTGGTCGGCCTCCAGCTCGTCGTGCTCGCCATCTTCGTCGCGATGGCCTTCCAGAAGGCCTCCGCCGGCACCTTCGACACCGGCCTGGACTTCTCCTGGTCCTGGATGAACCCCTTCGCGGTCGAGTCCATGGCGGCCTTCACCGCCGGACTCTCGCTCTCGATCTTCATGTACTGGGGCTGGGACGCGTGCCTGGCCACCAACGAGGAGACCACCGGCTCCACGAAGACCCCCGGCCGTGCCTCGCTCATCGCCATGGTCGTCCTGGTCGGCTCCTACCTCGCCACCGGCATCGCCGCCCAGATGGCCGTCGGCGCGGGCGGCGAAGGCCTCGGCCTCGCCAACGAGGAGACCTCCGGCAACGTCTTCGCGGCCCTCGCCGGCCCCGTGATGGGCCCCGTGCTCGGCATCCTGCTCTTCGTGGCCGTCCTGGCCTCCGCCGCGGCCTCCCTGCAGACCACCTTCATCCCGGTGGCCCGCACGGTCCTCGCCATGTCGACGTACGAGGCGCTGCCGCCCTCCTACGCCAAGGTCCACCCGAAGTTCAAGACCCCGGGCCGCGCCACCGTCATGGCGGGCGTCGCCACCGGAGCGTTCTACACGGTGATGACCCTGGTCAGCGAGAACGTACTGACCGACACGATCTTCGCGCTCGGCCTGATGATCTGCTTCTACTACTCGCTGACGGCCTTCGCCTGCGCCTGGTACTTCCGCGCCGAGCTGCGCCGCTCCACCCGCGACCTGCTCTTCAAGGGCGTCTTCCCGGTCCTGGGCGGGCTGCTGCTGGCCGCGGTCTTCTTCAAGACCCTCTACGACGCCTGGGACCCGGCCTACGGCTCCGGCTCCACCATCCCGGGCCTCGGCGTCGGCAACGTCTTCGTCATCGGCGTCGGCCTGCTGGCCCTCGGCCTGGTCATCATGTTCGTCACCGAGCGCCGCAGCCCCGCCTTCTTCCGCGGCCAGGTCCTGACGAAGTCCACCCCGGCCCTGGTGGTCGAGGACTGACCACCCCCGCGCACCCGCTGAGTCATCCCCGCGGCCCCGGATCGATCCCCCGATCCGGGGCCGTGGGCGTTCCGGGCGGTCCGGGCGGTGACCCGGGGTGCGGGGGAGTCGTTGGGCCGGGCATGAACGCCATGAAGCGCACTCTCGCCGCCCTGGTCGTCACCGGTGGCGCCGCCCTCGCACTCACCCCCGTCGCCGCGCACGCCGACGAGCCCGCCGCCCAGGCGCCCCCGGTCGTCGACCGGGTCGTCGACATCGTCGACCACCCGGCCCGGACCGTCCAGGACGCGAAGACCGCGGTCGCGGTCACCTCCTCCGCCGCCGGCCACGCCACGGGGGCCACGGACGCCTCCCTCACGGCGCCGCTGCACACCCTCCCCAAGACCCCGGCGGTCAAGTGACCCCGCCCCGGCCGGTTCGGGTCACCAGGACCAGCGGGATCTCGCGGGCCGTCGCCGCGCGGTAGGCCGCGTACGAGGGCATCGCCGCCACCACCACCGGCCACAGCCGGTCGCCTCGGCCGGCGTGGCGCGGCGGGCCGTCGCCGGGAAGGGGCTTGAAGAACATCCCGCCATGCGCTCGCTCGGAAGATCTTCCACGGCAAGGCCGGGCAGCTCTACCAGTTGGCCGACCGGCCGTCTCACTGGTCGCGCCGTTGTGCGCTGGTGACGGCGAGCACGGCTGCGGTGAGCGCCCACGCCGCGTAGACGGTCCAGGCTCCGCCGGTCGTCCACGGGAAGTCGGTCTGGCGGGAGCCGACCTCCACGTGCCGCAACCACGCCTGATAGAGCGTGGCGTGCCCGGCGACCGCCGACCAGTGGCGGCCGTCGGTGAAGACGATGGGCAGCACGAGGATGACCGCCACCGCGGCGATCATGGTAGCCGCGGTGTGCCTGATGAGGGAGCCGATGGCCATGCCGACGACCGCGCACACGGGCGCAAGGAGGGCGGACGCCACTACGACACGCAGGGCGCCCGGGTAGCTGATCGATATGCCGGCGTCCCGGCCGTCGAGGATCGCCTGCGTCAGGCCGAACGAGGCCACCGCGACGATCGCGCCGAAAACGGTGGCGACCGCCGTGACGACCACCGTTTTTGCGGCCATCACCGAACGGCGGGCCGGAACGGCCGCGAACGTCGTTCGAATGGTTCCCGTGCTGTACTCGCCGATGATCGCGACGGCGCCGAGGGCACCGAGGGCGAGCATCATGACCATGGCGGCGTTCGCCGTGAACGCCTCCTGCATCGGAATTCCGGCCCGGACGTAGTCGGCCCGGTCCGCCGCGCTCCGCGCTGGCCAGTAGTTGTAGGTGTCGTAGGCGGTTCCCGCGTTGAACGCGATGACGGCCAGGGCGGTGGCCCCGTACGCGATCCAGGTCGAGCGCAGCGATCGAAGCTTGATCCACTCGGCGGCCACCAGGTCGTAAAAGCGGGCGCGGGGTTCGTCGGCGCCAAGTCCGCCAACGGGAGCGTACGTCGTGGTCACTGGGGGTCTCCTGCGAGGTATTGCACGCTGTCGGCGGTGAGCTCCATGAACGCCTCTTCCAATGAGGCGGACCGGGTGCTGAGGTGATGTAGCAGAATGCGGTGCTCCATGGCGATCTCACCGATCCGGACCGCGGTCACACCGGTCACGGCAAGCAGGTCGCCCGCCGTGTCCACGGCCGCGCCCTCGGCCGTCAGCAGATCTCTCAGGACGGCAGCGGCGGGCGTGCCCACCGTGACGCTCTGCCGGGTGCCACGAGCGGCGAACTCCGTGAGGCTTTCCGCCGCGATCAGCTCGCCGCGGCCGATGACGATCAGCTGGTCGGCGGTGTGCTCCATCTCTGACATGAGATGGCTGGAGACGAACACCGTTCGGCCCTCGGCAGCGAGACGCCTGAACAGGTCACGCACCCACTTCACGCCTTCGGGGTCGAGGCCGTTGAGCGGTTCGTCGAAGAGCAGTACCGGGGGTTCGCCGAGCAGGGCGGAAGCGATGCCGAGCCGCTGCTTCATCCCGAGCGAGAATCCGCCGATGCGGCGCCGGGCGACCTCGGCGAGGCCGACCTCCCGCAGCACCTCCTCCACCCGGCGCTGCGGGATGCGGTTTGAGCGGGCCAGGGCGGACAGCTGCGCCACCGCGCTGCGCCCGCCGTGCACATCGTGCGCGTCGAGAAGGGAGCCGACGTGACGCAGGCCGCGGGGGCGGTCGCGAAAGGAACGGCCGTCGACGGTGACGGTTCCGCTGGTGGGCTCATGCAGGCCGAGGATCATCCGCAGAGTGGTGCTCTTGCCGGCGCCGTTCGGACCGAGAAACCCGGTCACTTGGCCGGGCCGCACGGTGAAGGTCAGACCATTGACGGCCGTAGTGCCGCCGTACCGCTTCGTGAGCTCGTTGACTTCGATCATGGGGACAACGGTGCCGGTGGGCGACCCCGTCCGTAATCGGACCACCGATGACAATCGGAGAGGACGGGTGTCAACCCTGGTTGTACGGCCACGGTCGGATGTGCCGTCAGGTGCGAGTGCTTACGATCAATGCATGTCCGCCTCAACGCCGTTGCCGTTGCCGCTGCTCAAACGCATACCGCCAGGGCTGTGGACGGCACTGGCGTGGTACGCGGCAGCAGTGGAACCCATCGTCGAGTACGTGGTGATGCCGCAAGAGCCGACGTACTCGCTCAACTACCCCCAGGACGGGCTCGACTCGCTCGGAGCCCAGGCGCTTCTCGCCGTCGCCTTCGTGGTGATCCTGGCCGGCAGCGCGGTGCTGCGCCGCAGGACCTTCGCGGCGTACGGTCTGGTGATCGTCGGTACGGTCATCTCGACGGTGGCCTGGCGCCAGGATGAGATTCCGCCCATGCAGTTCCTGGCCGTGGACATCGCCCTCTGCTACCTCGCAGCCACCCGGCCTCGGCGGAGCTCGCTCACCGCGGCCGCCGCAGCGCTCGGCACACTCGCCGGCTACCTCGTCCTGCGGTTGATCACGGGCGACGATTCCAGCATCGCGCAGGAGCCGTTCGTGGCCCTGACCGTGGCCATCGCCTGGCTCATCGGTAATTCGTCGCACCAGGCCCGTGCCCACACCGCAGAGTTGCACGCCCGGGCCGCCACCGAGGCCGTCACCGCCGAACGGCTGCGCATCGCCCGCGAGATGCACGACACCGTCGCCCACAGCATCGGCATCATCGCCTTGCAGGCCGGCGCCGCGGCCCGGGTCATCGAAACCCAGCCCGCCAAAGCCCGCGAGGCGATGCTCACCGTGGAGATGGCCGGCCGCGAGACGCTGTCCGGGCTGCGAAGGATGCTCGGCGCGCTGCGCCAGGCCCACCAGGATGAGGAACGCCAAGGCCGCGCGCACGCGCCGGTGCCCCTGCGACCGGCCGCCGGCCTGGCGAACGTGGAACAGCTCGCCGCGACGACCACGGCCGCCGGCGTCCGCGTGGAGGTGCGGTGGCAGGGCAAGCGCCGCCCGCTGCCAGCCGACATCGACCTCGCGGCATTCCGGATCGTCCAGGAGTCGGTGACCAACGTCGTACGGCACTCGGGTGCCGATTCCTGCGAGGTGCGCCTCGACTACCGCGCGGACGAACTCGCCGTCGAGGTCTCGGACCGAGGGAAGGGCGGCAGCACCAGCACGGAGACCGGATACGGCCTGATCGGCATGCGCGAACGGGCCGCCCTGCTGCACGGCGATTTCACGGCCGGGCCCCGTCCCGGGGGCGGCTTCCTGGTAGCGGCCAGACTCCCGGTACCGGCAGGGACCGAGACAGAAGCGAAGGCGGGAGCCAGATGACCATCCGTGTCGTGCTCACCGACGACCAGCCCCTGGTCCGGGCCGCCCTGCAGATGGTCATCACCGACACCGCGGACATCGAGGTGGTGGGCGAGGCAGAAGACGGCGCGGAAGCGGTACGCCTGGCGGAGGAACTCGCCCCCGACGTCGTCGTGATGGACCTCCGGATGCCCGGCATGGACGGCATCGAGGCCACCCGGCTGATCACGACGGGCACCGGCTCCCCACGCGTCGTCGTCCTCACGACCTTCGACGACGACGACTACGTCTACGGGGCGCTGAACGCCGGCGCGTCCGGATTCCTCGTCAAGGACATGGCCCTGGACGACATCCTCGCCGCGATCCGGATCGTTGCCGCCGGGGACGCTCTGATCGCACCAGCCGTCACGCGCCGGCTGATCAAAGAGTTCATCACCCGACCTGCAGCGTCACCGCCGCGGCGGTCGGAGCTCGACGGCATCACCGCCCGGGAACGCGAGGTGCTGACCCTCGTCGGCAGGGGTCTGTCCAATACGGAGATCGCAGGCGAGCTCTCCATCAGCAGCGCCACCGCCAAGACCTACCTGACCCGCCTACTCGCCAAGCTCAATGCCCGCGACCGGGTGCAGCTGGTGATCCTGGCCTACGAGGCGGGCCTGGTGGCGACGTCCCAGTGAGTGGACGGACTCCCCGCACAGCGAGCACCGGCGGACGGCGCGCGATCCAAGGTCCCAAGCGCTGCCCGGTCGACGAACTGCGGGGTGCCCATCCAGTAGGGCGCGGGCTTGGCCGTATGAGAGCCGCGGTGCCCCAGCAGTTCGAGGGCTTCCCCAGTTCGTCGTCCGTGACCGAGCCGAGCGGCGGCCCTCGCCGAGTGACGGACGGGTCGGCGGACAGATTCGGGTACCGGGCCGGGTGCCGGTCCGCGCCCGCGTCGGAGGCGTCGACGCCCAGGAGGCCACCCTGGCCGCCTTCGCCGCACCGGCCGCGCCGGCGGCTCAGCCCCAGGTGCGGGAGCAGAGCACGAGCCGGTAGCCGTCGGGGTCCTCGATGGTGACACCCCACTCGTCCCAGTACGGGTTGTGGGCGGCGACCCGCGTCCCACCGTGCTCGACGAGCCGCTCGACCAGGGCCTCGTCGGGCGTCTCGCCGAGGTAGAGCACGAAGAGGTCGTCGACGGTCGGCGCGGGCAGGATCGGGTTCGAGGCGTCACGGGTGAGCTCGAAGTGCCAGCCGCCGCCCGCCGGGCCGACCATCAGCAGATCGTGCTCACCGGGCGCGCTCCCGGTGGTGCGCCACTGCACCTCCAGGCCGAGCCCGTCGACGTAGAAGCGTTCGGCGGCCTTCAGGTCGAGGGAGGGCCGGGCGACGCGGACATGTGTACGTGAATCGATCATGTGCGGCAGCGTACGAAACCCGGTGGGAGCACGGGTAGTTCAGCCACGCCGAAGTTTTGGCCAGTACTTACCCCAAGCGGGTCGAGCCCGAATTCCGCTTACGGCCCGGCATCCGGGCCCCGCCTGCCTGGCACGGTCCAGGCGTCGGTTCCCCTCGCGCCGGGCGGGCGGCGAGTATCAGCCACACGGCATCTGACCTGCGAAAATAAAGATGCCGGGCGTGATCTTGCCGCCTACGATCGAGCCCCACTCACATGGGGGATACACATCATGAACAAGAACCTTTTCCGCGCGTCCGCGGTCGCCGCGGCCGCCGTCGCCTTCTCGGGCGTCATCTCCGTCTCGCAGTCCGCCAGTGCGGCGCAGACCTGCTCGCCCGCCACCGCCAACGGCTGGGCCAACTCGATGCCCGGCATCATCCCCGAGGCGACGCTGAACGCGCCGACCTGCGTCGAGGCGCTCCCGGACAACAAGGTCCGCGGGAAGGTGACCGTCGGCTGGGAGTTCATCAACGACGGCCAGTCCGACATGACCAGCAAGCGCTACACCTCGTTCAAGGTGACGACGCGGCTGGAGAGCCGTGTGCCGGGCGGCACCGACGTCGTGGTCACCAGCAAGACCTGTGACCTCACGGCCAGCATCAACGCGTCCCCCAAGAGCTCCGTCACCTGTCTGACCCCGTCGGCCACCCTGGACCCGAAGAAGCAGTGGTCCGGCGACGCCACGGTCGTCTACGACATCGAGGGCGACAACAAGGGCCCCGTCACCTGGGAGCTGGCCGGCTCGCCGCTGATGAGCTAGTCACGTCACCGGCAGCACTGCCCCGCTAGCCCGCCGTGATCGCGCCGAGGAAGACGCCCCAGCTGGCGGGCGCCACGGCGAGCTCGGGGCCGGCCGCCACCTTGGAGTCCCGGATGTGCACCGAGTCCGCGCAGGCGGCGACCTCGACGCAACTGTCGCCATCACCGCTGCTGTAGGTGGACTTGTGCCAGGCCAGGGCGACCTCGACGCAGTCGTCGCCCTCGCTGCCGCTGTAGCTGCTCTTGAACCACCGGAGCCGGGAGCTGTTCACAAGGACCCTCGCATTCGCATCAACAGGCCCATGCTGTCCGCAGGATTGAGGGCCTGGATGCGAAGTTTGGCATACCGCTGGTGGAGGAGGCTGAGGTCTTTCGGGTCATTCAGCACGCGGCCCGACTGCTGCCCTTCGCTGTAGCCCATCCATTCGTGGTCCTGGGTTTCGAGGAGTTGGAAGGCTCCTCCCAAGCCGGCGTGTTCCGGGCTGATCAGCGGCATGATCTGAAGGTCTACATGGGGTAGCTTCCCGCACTCCAGCAGGTGGTCAACCAGCTGGCGGGTCACTTCCGGTCCCCCTGTCTGCCGCAAGATCACGGCCTCGTCGATGATGAAGCTGAAGACCGTGTATGGGGTGCGGAACAGCAGTTGCTGCCGTTCCAGCCGGGCTGCGATGCGCTCCTCCACTTCCTCAGGGCTGGGCGGCGGCAGGACGGCGTCGACAAGGGCCCGTGCGTACGCCTCGGGCTGCAATAGCCCCGGAACGGACCGGCACTCGTACGTGTTGAGGATGACCGCGCCGTCCTCCAGGTCTGCCCATCGCCGGAACCAGGACGCCAGCCCCCGCCGCCGCGACAGTTGCCGCGCCGCAATGTCGATGACCCAGAAGGTGTCCAGGGCCGACTCGGTCCTCTTGATGAACTTCTGCGACGGATGCCTCCGGCCCTGTTCCACCGAGCCGACGTACTGGACCGAGTAGCCGATCAGCTCCGCCAGTTGCTCCTGCGTCCGGCCCGCCCGCTTCCGTGACGCCTTGACCGTCTCGCCGAAGCTGCGCAGGTTTTCGTCCGGTTCGACCTCGTCGTCACCGCTGTCGTCGGCAGTCGCCATGGCGGTCACCTCCCCGCCAGGAATGTTCACGCACCGTGACTCACACTGTCCAGACCGTGGACTCGTACAGTTGGTTTGTACGAGTTCGGTTGGTGTTGAACGACCCAGGTCACGCGGCACGTTGGTGCCATGACCGCACCCTCCGGCCCCGCCCGGGCCCTCGTACGCGTGTTCACTCAGCGTTTCAGTTCCACCCGCCGCGGGGCCCGCCTCGCCCGCCAGCTGGCCCTCGTCGAGCTGCACGACTGGGGCTTCCCCGAATCCACCGGCCTGTCCGCCGACGCCGGGCTGCTCGTGGCCGAGCTCGCCGCCAACGCCGTCGTCCACGGTCGCGTGGCCGGGCGGGACTTCGAGCTCAAGCTGACGTTGCTGGAGAACGCCCTGCGCGTGGAGGTGTCCGACGCCCGGCGCGACCGGCGGCCCGCACCGCTGCCGCACGTCTACCAGGCGGAGTCCGGGTACGGCCTCCGCATCGTCGACGCCGTCGCCGCCGACTGGGGCGTCAGGGACCGCCTGATCGGCAAGACGGTCTGGGCGGAGCTGCCCCGCAGGGCGGGCCGGCGGGCGTAGGAGCGGGTCAGGGTCGCCAGCGGGGCGCGCCGTCGTCCGGGGTGTCCGGGCTGGCGAAGTGGAACGGTACGCCGAGGTGGGCGGCCAGGGCGCCGCCCGCGCGGGTGGCGGCGGCGGCCGCGGGGTGGAGGGGGCCCGTGTCGGCGCCGTCCAGGGCGCGTACGGCCGTACCCCAGTAGATCGTGGCCAGGCACTTCTCCCCGGCGGGATCGTCCGTGATCGCCAGCAGGTTCACGAACCAGTCGTGGACGGTGTCCCCGTCCCAGACGGCCTCGACGGCCACCACACGGCTCCTGATGCCGAGCGCGAGGGCGGAGAGCGAGTCCAGGTCGAGGGGCGAGTCGGGCGTACGGGCCACCCGGTCACCGAAGTGCAGGTAGCGCAGGTGGATGATCTCCTGCGCCTCCCGCAGGCCGATGTCCCGGGCGCGCCCGGCCTCCCACACCAGCCGGACCGCCTGCAGGAAGCGGTCCTGGAGGACGTACCCGTCGGCCTGCGTGCGGATGCCCGCCGGGAGTTCCGCCCACTGGTCCTCGATGCCCCGCTCCACGCCGGCCGCCCCTCGGTTCTTCATGGGTGCCATGATCGGCAGGGTGGTGGCGCGCCGTCGAGGGGTTTTCGGCGGCCTACCGCCGCGGGCGGCGGGCCCGGCCGCGCCGGCGGAGGCGTTCCTGGTCGACGGCCGCGTCCGAGCGGCGGCGCTGTCCGGCAGTGAACATCGTGCCGCCGATGAGGACGAACAGGCCGCCGGTGGTGCCCAGGCCCACCGGGTCGAGGGCGCGGCTGTCGGTGGTCTCCATCCAGGGGTCGAGGCCGCCGAGCCGGTCCTTGAAGAGGACGACGTGCCCGCCCGGCGCCACCTGCGCGTAGCAGTTGCGGATGGCGTCGAGCTCGTGGCTCTCGCCCGAGGGCTCGACGACGCGGCAGTAGAAGCGGGTGTCGCCGGCGGAGTTGGTGTACTCGCGGGACTCCGCCACCACCGCGTCCACCCGGTCGCCGAGCACTTTCAGGTACGACTCGTTCAGGTTGGACCCGGCGAAGAGGCCGAGCGCCATGGTGCCGAAGCCCACGAGGGTGGCGGCTCCCGCCCGGTTCCAGAACGAGCCGGCCACGGCCGCGCCGAGTCCGGCCGCGGCGAGGACGACGAGCACGCCGACGTACAGCAGTCCGTACGGGAACTGGGAGACGAAGCCGCCCAGCGTGCCGCCCCCGGCGACCAGCATCGCCCAGAACAGGGAGTTCCGTGTGCGCCCGGCCCGTGGCGGGCCGGTCTCCCCCACGGGCCCGGTGGTCCGGGCTGCTGCGGCCGACGTGTCCGCCGTCTCCGCCGTCTCCGCCGTGTCCATGTCGCTCTCCTCCGGCCCCCGTGTGCGGTCCGCCCGAGCCTACGCAGGGGCCGGGCGGGCGCGTTCAGAGGTACTGGGCGAACTCGTCCAGGGCGCGCAGCACCTGCGGCTTCGGCCCCGAGGGCAGCTGGAGGACGACCTCCTCGATGCCCAGGTCGGCGTAGTGGCTGAGCTTGCCGGGGCTGGGCTGGACGGCGTACGGGACCACCTGGAGGGACTTGGGGTCGCGTCCGGCGGTCTCCCAGACCTGGCGCAGCACCGGGAGCGTCTCGGTGAGGCCGCCGCCGCCGATCGGGAGCCAGCCGTCGGCGTGGTCGGCGATGGCGGCGAAGAGCTTCGGTCCGGCCGCGCCGCCGATCAGGGTGCGGGGGCCGTGCAGGGGGACGCCGGGGGCGAGTTCGCGGGGCGCCTGGACCGGCTTGGGGTGGGCGCTGCTCGCCTGGACGGAGCAGTACTGACCGACGTAGGCCGTGGGCTCGGGGGCCCACAGGGCGCGCATCAGGGCCATGCGGTCGCGGACCAGCTCGCGGCGGGTGGTCCACTCGACGCCGTGGTCGGCGGCCTCCTCGACGTTCCAGCCGTAGCCGATGCCCAGGGTGAAACGGCCGCCGGAGAGGTGGTCGAGGGTCGCGACCTGCTTCGCGAGGTCGATCGGGTCGTGCTGGGCGACGAGGGTGATGCCGGTGCCGAGGTGCAGGCGCTCGGTCACGGCGGCGGCCTGGCCGAGGGCCACGAACGGGTCGAGGGTGCGCCCGTACATCTCGGGGAGTTCGCCGCCCATGGGGGCGGGGGTGTCGCGGGCGACCGGGATGTGGGTGTGCTCCGGGAGGTAGAGGCCGGAGAAGCCGCGCTCCTCCAGGCTGCGGGCCAGGTGTACGGGGGAGATGGTGCGGTCGGTGAGGAAGATGGTCGTGGCGATCCGCATGGGTACTGGCACCTCCGAGACGTGGGACCCGCAACGGTACGGGCTGGATCCACGATTGTTGAGGGGGCGTCAGGCGCGCGGGTAGCGGGCCAGCCAGCCGGGGGAGGCCTCCGTGGGGCTGTGGAGGCTCGGGCCCTGGGTCATCTCCAGGGCGAAGTCCTCGGCCATCTCCAGCAGTGTGGCGCGGCCTTCGAGCTCGGCGAGCCAGGGGGCCGGGAGGGCCGTCTCGCCGTGGAGGGCGCCGAGCAGCGCCCCGCACAGGGCGCCGGCGGCGGTCGAGTCGCCGCCGTGGTTGACGGCGAGGCGCAGGCCGTGGGCGATGTCCTCGGCGACGAGGGCGCAGTAGACGGCGACGGCGAGTGCGTCCGCGGCGTCGGGGCCGGGGCCGGGGGTGTCGGGGCCGTCGGCGTCGGGGGTGTGGGCCGCCCGGCCCAGGGTTTCCACGGCCAGGGGCCCGGGTGAGCCCTGGGTGACGGCCGACAGGGCGCGCTGGAGGGCGTCCGTGACGGGCTGGTGGCCGGGGCGTGCGCCCAGCAGGCCCAGGGTCCGCTGGACGGCCGAGTCGAGGGAGTCGCCGCGCGTCAGGCCGTGGACGATGACGGCGAGCGCGCCGGCCGAGAGGGAGGCGGTCGGGTGGCCGTGGCTCTGCGCGGCGCACTCGACGGCGAGCTGGAGGACGAGGGCCGGCTCCCAGCCGACCAGCAGTCCGAACGGGGCCGAACGCGCGGCGGCGGCCGCGTCGCGGGCGGCGGGGTTCTTCGGCTGGTCGAGGGTGCCGAGGACGTCGTCGGCGAAGCCGGTCAGGCAGGCGCGGCCGGGGCCGCGCCGGGCGTAGAGCCACTCCTCCTGCGCGAGCCAGCCGTTGTCCTTGCGGCGCTCGTCGGGGCCCCAGTCGTTCTGGGTGGCGGCCCAGCGCAGGTACGCGCGGTGGATGTCGGTGGGCGGGTGCCAGGCGCCGGTGTCCCGGCGTACGTGGGCCCGTATCAGCCCGTCCACGGTGAAGAGGGTGAGCTGGGTGGCGGCGGTGACCCGGCCGCGGCGGCCGTGGGCGGGCGCGGGCGCGGTCAGGCCGTCGGGGCCGTGGGCCTCGCGGATGCCGTCGAGGGTGAGGCCGGCGAGGGGCGCGCCGAGGGCGTCGCCGAGCGCGGAGCCGAGGAGCGTGCCGCGGACACGGCTGCGGAAGTCCTGCTGCTCGATGCGGCCCCACAGCCCGGTGACGACGGCACGCCCGAGCGTGTGCCCTTCGCCTGCGGCGGGCTCGACCACCCCCTGCTGCGCGAGCCCGTCTCCGACCGCGGGCCCGTGCCCGGCGCCGACGCCATGCCCGGCTGCGCCAACGGGCACGGCCGTCTGCCCGGTTCCGACCGCGTGGCCGACGCCGTCGCCGATGCCGATGCCGTGCCCGGCCATGGCCGCGGGTGCGGGGCTGTGCCCGTGCCCGGCGGTGCCGTCGCCGAGGGCAGGCCCGACGCCGTGCCCGGCTCCGGCCGCGGGTGCGGGGCCGTGCCCGGTGGTGCCGGCCTCGATGCCGTGTCCGGCTGCGCCAACGGGCGCGGCCGTCTGCCCGGTTCCGGCCGCGTGGCCTACGCCGTCGCCGAGGGCGTGCCCGACGCCGTGCCCGGGTCCGGCCGCGGGGCCATGCGGGTGTCCGGCGGCGGCGAAGTCGAGCCCGTGTCCGGGGGTGCCGGGACCGGCTGGGGCGAAGCTCGGGCCGTGAGCGGCGGGTGGCGGGGGGTCGGTTCCGGGGGGACCGGCTGCGAAACGGGCTCCGTATTCGGAGGGCAGGGGGCCTGCCGCGGGTTCGGCTGCGGCGAACGGTACGGGCGCGGGCGCGGCGACGTAGGCCGCTGCCGGGCCCGGCAGCGGTACGGGCGCCGGAGCCGCCGGGGCGGCGAGGGGCGGCGGGCCGGCCGGGAACCTGGCCAGGGGGCCCGCCGCGGCCGGGCGGCCGGGCAGGGCGGGTCCGGCTTCGGGTACGGGCCCCGTTCCGCTGTTCGTACCGATCAATTCGTCCACCCCCGGCACCGCGCTCCCGCTGACCACTTCACCCGCTGCCCGGCGCCCGGCACCGCACTCGTGCCCGTCGCGCATGCGAAAGCCTCACCGTAGTGGACAGCTTCGATCGAATCCGGAAGTGGTTCGCCAAGAGGCCCGTAAGTGATCACAGAACGGCCAGATCGCGAACACTTCCAGCCGCGACCTGGCGCATGGCACGTTTTGCCACTTGCCTTCGAGCCGGTCGGTTTCGGCCACACCTCGTTCATCCGACGTTCTTCGGACCCGCTGAGCCTCGAACGCATGAAGAAGGTTCACCTCGCCACGACCGCCGTCGCCGCCGCACTCACCGCTTCCCTGGTCGCGGCCCCCGCCGCCACCGCCACCGGCCTGGACCACCTCCCGTGGGCCGGCCACCGCGACGACCGTTCCGCCATCCCCTTCACCGAGGCCACCGTCACCGCCGGCGCCGACGGTGCGTTCACCCTCCAGTGGAAGGCCCGGGGCACCAAGCGGGTCGAGATCAAGGCGAACGGCAAGGTCGTCGCCAAGGGCGGCGCCGAGGGCCGGGCCGTGGTCACGGGACTGCCCGCCGCCGACCGCCAGTGGTTCGACTTCACGCCGGAGCGCGGCGGCAGCCTCCGCCTCGCCGACCGCCGGATCACGCTCGACGGCGCCGTCAACTTCCGCGACGCCGGCGGCTACCGCACCACCACCGGCCAGTGGGTGAAGATGGGCGAGATCTACCGCTCCGACGCCCTCAACAAGCTGACCGCGAGCGACCTCGCCAAGCTGGAGCGCCTGCGCGTCAGGACCGTCTTCGACCTGCGGATGGAGGACGAGCGCACCAAGGACGCCGACAAGGTCCCGGCCGGCGCCGGCTACGTCGTCGCCGACGTCTTCGCCGGCTCCGGTTCCTTCCAGACCCTGCCGAAGACCCCCGACGAGGCCGTCAAGGCCATGGTCGACGCCGAGAAGGCGATGGTCAGCGGCGACGGCGGCAAGAAGGCGTACACCCAGGTCTTCGACGGGATGCGCAACGACCGCAGCCGCGCCGTCCTCTTCCACTGCACCGCCGGCAAGGACCGCACCGGCTGGGCGAACGCCTCCCTGCTGACCGCCCTCGGCGTGCCGAGCGAGACCGTCATGGCCGACTACCTCGCCAGCAACGACTACCGCAAGGCCGCCAACGACGCGATCCTCTCCCACCTGCCCGCCCAGCAGGCCGCCGTCTACAAGCCGCTGCTCGACGTGCGCCCCGAGTACCTCAACTCCGGCTACGACGAGGTCAAGGCCGAGTACGGCTCCTTCGACCGCTACCTGAAGGACGGCCTCGGCATCGACTCCCACGAGCTGCGCCGGCTCAAGAAGGACCTGCTCGTCGGCTGACCGCAGGCAGGAACCCCCGCGGGCCCGGCCGGCCGCCACACCGGCCGGGCCCGCGCGGCACCGTCAGCACGCCGTCAGCGCGCCGTCAGCGCACCGTCAGCGCCCCGTCAGTCCAGTACCGGCAGCAGCTCCGGCAGGTGCCCGTCCGAGGCGCGGGCCGCGTCCTGCCGCTCCCGCGGCACCTCCCCGTACAGCGTCGTACGGGCCTTCGCGGGCCGCCCGGCCGCCTCGGCGACGGCGATCAGGTCCTGCACGGACTTGTACGAGCCGTAACTCGACCCCGCCATCCGGGAGATGGTCTCCTCCATCAGGGTCCCGCCCAGGTCGTTCGCCCCGGAGCGGAGCATCTCGGCCGCGCCCTCCGTGCCCAGCTTCACCCAGCTCGTCTGGATGTTCGTGATGTGCGGGTGGAGCAGCAGGCGCGCCATCGCCGTCACCGCGCGGTTGTCGCGGACCGTCGGCCCGGGCCGGGCGATGCCCGCCAGGTACACGGGCGCGTTGGTGTGGATGAAGGGCAGCGTCACGAACTCCGTGAAACCCCCGGTCTCCTGCTGGATCCGGGCCAGGGTGCGGAAGTGGCCGAGCCAGTGCCGGGGCTGGTCCACGTGCCCGTACATCATGGTCGACGAGGAGCGGATGCCCAGCTCGTGCGCCGTCGTGACGACGTCGATCCAGTCCGCCGTCGGCAGCTTCCCCTTCGTGAGCACCCAGCGGACCTCGTCGTCGAGGATCTCCGCCGCCGTGCCCGGGATGGAGTCCAGCCCGGCCTCCTTGGCCGCCGTCAGCCAGTCCCGTACGGACATCCCCGTCCGGGTGGCCCCGTTGACGACCTCCATCGGCGAGAAGGCGTGCACGTGCATGCCGGGGACGCGCTCCTTCACCGCGCGCGCGATGTCGAAGTACGCCGTCCCGGGGAGGTCCGGATGGATGCCGCCCTGCATGCACACCTCGACCGCGCCGACGTCCCAGGCCTGGGCCGCGCGGTCCGCGACCTGGTCCAGCGACAGCGTGTACGCGTCGGCGTCCGTGCGGCGCTGCGCGAACGCGCAGAAACGGCAGCCGGTGTAGCAGACGTTGGTGAAGTTGATGTTCCGCGTGACGATGTAGGTGACCTCGTCGCCCACGACCGACTTGCGCAGGTCGTCGGCGATCCGGCACAGCGCGTCGAGGGCCGGGCCGTCCGCGTGCAGCAGCGCCAGCGCCTGCGCGTCGGTCAGCTGCGTCGGATCGTCCGCGGCCTGCGCGAGGGCGGCGCGCACGTCGGTGTCGATGCGCTCGGCCACCATCCCGGGCGCCGCCGCCTCGCGCAGCGCCTCCCAGTCGCCGTACACGTGGTCGAAGTCCTCGCGGCGGTCCCCGGTGCGGCCCTCGGAGTCGATGGTGGCGTGCAGGTCGGTGCGCCCATAGGCGACGAACCCCTCGTCGGGCTCCTGCCACGGCCGCCCCTCGACGACGGCCTTCTCGTCGGCCAGGCCCGTCTCCGGGTCGGCCAGCGCCCGCACGTGCGGCAGCAGCCGCGGGTCCAGCCACGGCTCGCCGCGCTGCAGGAACTCCGGATAGATGGTGAGGCGTTCGCGCAGCTCGAAGCCGGCCGCCCGGGTGCGCTCGGCGAGCTCCTCGATGTGCGGCCAGGGGCGCTCCGGATTCACGTGGTCGGGGGTCAGCGGCGAGACCCCGCCCCAGTCGTCGATGCCGGCGCCGATGAGCAGGGCGTACTCGGCGTCCACCAGGTTCGGCGGGGCCTGGATCCGGGCGCTCGGGCCCAGGATGTGACGGGCGACGGCGATGGCGGCGGCCAGCTCCTCCAGCTCCGCGTCCGGCATGCCGCGCATGGCGGTGTCCGGCTTGGCGCGGAAGTTCTGGACGATGACCTCCTGGACGCCGTGGTAGCTGCGCTGGATCCGGCGCAGCTCGAAGAAGGCCTCGGCCCGCTCCTCGTAGGACTCGCCGATGCCGATCAGCACGCCGGTGGTGAAGGGGACGTTCGAACGCCCCGCGTCCTCCAGCACCCGCAGCCGTACGGCCGGTTCCTTGTCGGGGGAGCCGTGGTGCGGGCCGCCCGGCTCGGACCACAGGCGGGTGGCGGTGGTCTCCAGCATCATGCCCATGCTGGGCGCGACGGGCTTCAGGCGCTGGAGGTCGGACCACGACATGACGCCGGGATTGAGGTGCGGGAGCAGCCCCGTCTCCTCCAGGACGCGGATCGCCATGGCGCGGACGTAGGCGAGGGTGTCGTCGTAGCCGTGCGCGTCGAGCCACTCGCGGGCCTCGGGCCAGCGGTCCTCGGGACGGTCGCCGAGGGTGAACAGCGCTTCCTTGCAGCCCATCGCCGCGCCCTGGCGGGCGATGTCGAGGACCTCGTCGGGGGAGAGGTACAGGCCGTGGCCGGCCTTGCGGAGCTTGCCGGGCACGGTCACGAAGGTGCAGTAGTGACACCGGTCGCGGCAGAGTCGGGTGAGCGGAATGAAGACCTTGCGCGAGTACGTGATGACACCGGGCCGCCCGGCGGCGGCGAGCCCGGAGTCCCTTACGCGTGCGGCGGACGCGGCGAGGTCCCGCAGGGACTCGCCGCGCGCCCGGAGGAGCACGGCCGCCTCGGTCGCGTCGAGCGCGACGCCGTCTCGCGCCCGCCGGAGCGCGCGGCGCATCGCGTTGTCGGTCGGAGCGTCACTCGGAGTGGTCATGAGCCGAGCATACGATCCGACGTTCCGGTGGTGGGGCGGTGGCGGAGTGGCTCATCTCATCAGCTCACCGGCGTTGACCAGCAGCGACTGGCCGGTTATCGCCCGCGCCCGGTCGGAGGCGAGGAAGACGGCGGCGTCGGCGACGTCCCCGTCGGTGGCGAGATCGGGCAGCGCCATGCGGTCGGTCAGCCGCGCGTGGACCTCGGCCTCGGGGACGCCCTCGGTGTGGGCGGTGAAGGTGACGAAGGCCTGTACGGGCGGCCCCCACATCCAGCCGGGCAGCACGGTGTTGACGCGGATCCGGTGCGGGCCGAGCTCGCGGGCCATGGAGTACATGGCGGAGGTCAGCGCCCCCTTGGAGGCGGCGTAGGCGGCCTGCTGCACCTCGTTGGGCGCGGCGACGGCGGACTGCGTCCCGATGATGACGACCGATCCGCCGCGCTCCTTGAGCGCGGGCAGGCAGGCGCGGGTCATCCGCAGGGTCCCCAGCAGGTTGACGTCGAGGATCTGCTGCCAGGTCCCGAAGTCGGCGTCCTCCAGGCCCCCGAAGTACGAGTCCCAGGCGGCCACGTGCACGACGGCGTCGATCCCGCCGAACCGCTCCCGCCCCAGCTCGGCCAGGGCCGCGCACTGCCGCTCGTCGCCGATGTCGGTCGGCAGGTAGGCGGTGTGCTGCCCCTCGGGGTCGATCTCGGCGGCGGACTTGACGAGGTTCGCCTCGGTCCGCGCCCCGAGCACGGCGTTCCCCCCGTCCCGTACGACGGCGGCGGCGACCTGATGCCCCAGCCCGGCCCCGACCCCGGACACGATGACGGTCTTCCCTCGCAACAGCATGACGGACCTCCGCGCACGGCGTATCTGACGGCGCGTCAGACTACGACGCGGGCGCGCCGCTGTGAAGGGGCGGGACCCGGTGGGGTGGCGGGGGTCGCGGGGCGGGTGGTCAATCTGAACCGGCTCACGGGTCACGGGGTCACGGGGCCCGGGGGGCGGCCTGGGCTGCCGGAGTCACGTCAATCGATCCCCTGTGAAGCCTCCAGGAATGTAGCCCTGTCGCGTTCGATGTGCGGCGAGAGGTCGGTAAGCACCCGCAGGATGTCCTGTATGTCCCTTGTCAGGGCTGGGTGTGCAGCCCATGTCTCCGCCTTCCGCGTGAGAACCGCCGACAGCAGGTCATCGTCATAGAAGGCGCCGTCGCTCTGCGCCGGTGCCGTTTCGCGGAGGATTTCAAGGGCGAGCGGGAGCGTCCACGGAAGCCCGACATCCTGCCCGACGAGGCGCCCGAGCTCGTACGCGGTCAGCTCGCCGACAGGCCGCCGTCTCAACCTGTGAACGGCTTTGACCAGACGGGTCGACTCGGCCGGCGGTTCGGGCCAGACGTCTCCTTCGAGGTCTTCGAGAGTGCGGGTGCGTTCACGGTCCTTGCTCATTCATGTCCTTCGCGGCGGGATGTCATGGGCTCGCTCAGAGTGGTCGTGCCGCGCTGCGGAATTCGTCCAGGGCTGCCGTGTAATCGTCTCGGACGCCATCAGGGGCGGGCAGTGCTTCCAGCGTGCTGTCGGCCAGCTCCTCTGCGGCGCGGAGCACGGCGGCTGCCAGCACGGTGCGGCTGAGCAGGGCCAACCTTCCCGATGCGGATGTCACGCCGACTCCCGCCTTCGTTGCCCTGAAGGTCAACTGGAAGGAGCTGCCCGCGCCCACGAAGGACGCGGTAGTGGTTCGCCCCTGCACGAGCTTGCGCAGGCAATCGAGGAGCAGGACGACGGAGAGATGGATCATCATCCCCTGATCGGGTACGTGCCCCACCGAGGTCGCTTTGCCCAGCTCTCCGCTCCAGCGCATGTCTCCGAGCTCGAAGCCGCTGGGATCCCCCTGGTCGGGTCGGAGTGTGAACTTCACGATCACGACTCGCGGCTCCCCTCCCGGGAGGGACCTGTCGGGGAGGCGCGGTCGCGCAGTACGCGGGCGATGTCGGCATCCGCCGTGAGTGCGCTCAGCCGGGGAGGGGTCCGCGAGTCGTCCAGTACGACGGCGTGGAGGCGGTCTCCGACCTGCGGAGGAGGTACCTCCGACGACCACCAGGACGGATGCTTGACCTGGTCGACGAACCCCGCGATGCCCCCGGCATCGACCTGCGACCCGAACGGGGCGACGGCTGTGACGACGACGTCGATCTCCTGGTGATTCACCAGTGTCATTCGTGGCTCCCCCAGGGTGGACCAGGTGTGCTGGAAGCTGGGCATGCAATCGACGTACGCCCCGCTCGGTGCCGCCCGCATGGCATCGGTCGGAGCAGCGTTCGGAGGGTGGTCCGCGTGAGGTTCCCGGAGGCCGAGGGCCACATCTCCGGGATTCACGGCCGTCGCAGGGATAAAAACCCATGCAGAGGTGAGTAGGGTCGGTCATACGCTGCCCCGCTAGGCGATAGCCGCCGAAGCTTCAGTCGGAGCTCTCCCAGAACGGTCGGCCCACCCGGACCCTCAGCTGCTGATCGCGATCGACCTGTTCCGCCACAACACCTGCGACGACCTCACCGATCTCTGGAAGGCCGCCGCCCTTTGTGTCGCCGTCAGGGTTGTATGAAAGGAGATCCACGAAGACCCGCGCCTCGGGAGTGCCGTCGATTTCCAGATAGACGCCATGTTGGAATTTTGCCTTCACCCTCCCTGTGACGCCAGCCCCAAGGGGGTATCGGGCTTTGATTTCTCCCCAAGTCTTATCGGCCATAATCGTGCCTCACTCTCGGATATTTATTCAGCTGTTCAATGGCGGTATTAGGTATTTCCAGCTCCTTATGGGGGCCTCCCTCGTATGGCTTTTCGTACTGCTCGAAGAGTTTGCGGTAGTCGTCCATCGGGATGCGGATTTCGATGATCCCCTCTCGGTAGCTCGGTGCATACTTTGCGGCGATTTCCCATTCCTTTGCGAAGTAGGCTATTCCATTCGAGTAGAAATCCTCCGGAGATCCGGGGAAGTCTTCTGCCCGATACCCCAGCCTCTCCTGGATATCCCCTTGGCCGCGTTGTGGCGCCTTGTACAGCGGCTGCTCGTCAGGGCATCCGTCAGGAGCCAGCCCCAAAGGGTCCGACCAAGTGTGGGGGTTCGATACGTACGTGGCCGGGTTGGGGGCCGGGGCCAGGCCCAGGGGGTCCGGGGTGAGGTAGCGGGCTGTTTCGGGGTCGTACGTGCGGAAGTAGTTGTGGTGGAGGCCCGACTCGGGGTCGAAGTACTGGCCCGGGAAGCGGAGCGGGGTGTACGCGGCGGCGTCGCGGGTCCAGGTGGTCGAGCCCCAGAGGGTCGAGCGGGCGCGCCAGGCGATCTCGCCCGACTCGTCGACCAGTTCGCGCGGGGTGCCGATGAGGTCCGTGACGATGGCGAAGAACCGGTCGTCCGTGCTGCCGAGGACACGCTCCGCCTGGGTGAGCGGGTGCAGGCCGTGGTGGGTCCACGTGAGGGTGACCGGGCCGGCCGTCTGTTCGCAGAGGGTGGTGCCGTCCCACGTGAAGAGGGTTTCCTCCGCCACCTCACCGGTGGGCGCGAGGCGCTGCTTGGCCGTGCGGCGGGACAGGGCGTCGTAGCGGTAGCGCCAGCGCGTCCCGTCCGGGGTGGTGACCCCGGTCAGGCGGTCCTCCGCGTCCCACTCGTAGTGCCAGGTGTCCGGCTTGCGGGAGAGGCGGGTCTTCTGGCGGAGGGTGACCCGGCCGAGGGCGTCGTGCTCGTAGCGGATCGACCCGGCACGGGTGATGCGGGTGCCCTCGTAATCACGCGTGCCCTGGGCCTCCGCGCCCGGGTGGCGGGACGGCCAGGAGGCGGCGGTCTGGTTGCCGCCGTCGTCGTAGGCGTAGCGCTCGGTCCAGTCGGTCGCGTCGACCGCCGTGACCCGGGCCGCCGGGTCCAGCGTGAAGCTGCGGGGGCCGGCGAGCGCGTCGTCGATCGCCGTGAGGGCGCCGTCCGCGCGGTAGCCGTAGCCGCGGCGCTGGAGGGTGCGGCCGTCCCGGCCGACGAGGTGCTGGTCGGTGAGGCGCCCGACCGGGTCGTAGGCGTGGGCCAGGGTCAGGTCCGGGCCGATGGCGCGGGTCAGCTCCCGGCCCGCGGCGTCCCGCTCGAAGGTCAGGGTGCGGCCCGAGGCGCTGAGGGCGCTGCGGCGGCCGGCCGCGTCGTACGTCCACTCGGAGAAGGCCCCGGCGGGCGTGGTGCGGCCGGCCCGGCGGCCCGCGACGTCGTAGGTGTGGGTGAGGGTGCGTCCGTCGACCGTCTCCGAGACGACGCGGCCGTACTGGTCCCGGCGCAGGGTCAGCGTGGTGCCGTCCGGTGAGACGGCCCGGGCCAGCTCGTCGAAGGCGTCGTACGTGTAGGACGTGACGCCGTCCGCCGTCTCTTTGCGCAGGAGGAGGGAGAGGGTGTCGTGCGCGTACGTGGTCGTGGCGCCGAGTGCGTTCGTACGGGAGACCAGGCGACCCGCGGCGTCGTACCCGTAGGTGAGGGTGCGGTCGTCGAAGTCCGTCTCGGAGGCGAGACGGCCGACCGAGTCGTAGGCGTAGCTCCAGCTCAGGCCCTGGGGGTTGGTGACCGAGGTCAGGCGCAGCTCGGTGTCGTGGGTGAAGGAGTAGCGGACGCCGTCCGGGCCCGTCCATGCGGTGAGGAGGTCGAAGTCGCCGTACTCGGAGCGCGTCACCCCGCCCACCGGGTCGGTGTGGGAAGTGCAGTTGCCCTCACCGTCGTAGGTCCAGGACTCCGTGCCGCCGTCGGCGGTCTCCCGCTGGAGCAGGCGGCCCTCCGCGCTCCAGGTGAGACGGGTGGTGTGGCCGAGCGGGTCGGTGACGGCGATCGGGCGGCCGAAGGCGTCGCGTGTGTACGTGGTTGTCGCGCCCAGCGGATCCGTGATCTCCAGCGGCAGGCCGGCGGGGTCGCAGCGGACCGTGGTGACCGCGCCCAGGGGGTCCGTCACCGAGGCCAGGTGGCCGCGGGCGTCGTAGGTGAAGCGGCTCGTCGCCCCGTGCGGGGCGGTGGCGGAGGTGCGGTTGCCGTGGCCGTCGTACGTCGCGCGGGTCACCCGGCCGTCCGGCTGGAGCACCGCGACGGGCAGGCCCAGCGGGTCGTACTCGGCCCGTACCTCGCGGCCGTCGGGGCGGACCACCGTCGTGAGCCGGCCCTGCTCGTCGTAGACGTACCGGGTCGTGTGGCGCAGCGGATCGGTGCGGGTCAGGAGGCGGTCGTACGCGTCGTGCGTGAACCGGGTCACCGCGCCCGTCGGGTCGATTTCCGCGGTGATCCGGGCGCGGTCGTCGACCAGGTACCGGGTCTCGTGGCCGTGGGAGTCGGTGTAGGTGGTGGAGCCGTCCCCGTATGCGAAGCGGACGTCGAGATGGCCGTTGGTGCCGGACTGGGCGACGCAACGGTGCTGCTCGTCGTAGACGTAGCCGAAGTGGCGGTCGTTGGTGTCGGTCCAGGAGGTGATCCGGCCGAGTGCGTCGTAGCCGAACCGGAGGGGGCGGCCAAAGGAGTTGGTGACGTGGGTGAGGTGGCCGTCCGTGTAGGCGTAGCGGAGCACCTCGGTTCCGTCGGCGAGGGCCAGGCCGGTTATGCGGCCCTCCGATGAGCTGAGGCGCAGCTCGTAACCGCCGCTGTGGGACAGGGCGGTGGGCGCGCCCGTCTCGTCGTAGGCGAAGGCGATCCAGGCGCCGTTCCGGTCGTCGAGCTGGCTGAGGAGGCCCTCGTCCGTGAAGTGGCGCACGAGTCCGGACTCGGGGTCGGTGACCGTGTATCCGCCGTCCGCGCCGAGGACGAGCGGCCAGCGCTGACCGTGGCCGGGAAGTACGGGAGTTCCGGGCTGCGGACGCGGGTAGGCGAGCAGGCTGCCGTCCTCCCGCACGAGGATCACGCCCTCCTCGTCGATCTCCAGGCGCTGGTCGGCCGTCGACGCCCACGACGGGCCGAACCAGCGGCCCGCGCGGTACGAGGACTCGAAGGTGCGGGTGAACACGAGCGGCAGCGAGCCGGGCAGGACCAGATCGGTCTGCGGCAGGACCATCCGGCCCGTCGCGACGTCGACCGGGTCGCCCTTGCACTTCAGGTCCGCCTTGCGGCGGGCCACGGCCTCGGCCTCGGCTTTCGTGGCCGCCCGCGCGGCGCTCGCGCTCGCCGCCTCCTCGGCGAAGCGGGCGCCGGCCCGGAGGGTGGGCAGGCCCTTCGCGCCGATGAGGTCGGGAAGGAGACGGCCCTTGAACTCGCTGGGGTCCGCCATGTAGCTGTCGATCATCGGGCCGGGGATGCGTTCGGGGTGGGACGCGGTGGAGACGAGGCCGGCCAGCGTCATGGTGAAGTTCTGCTGGAAATCGGCCGGGTGCGTCAGGTTGTACGGGTCGAACGGGTTCAGGCCGCGGGCGAAGTTCAGCGTTCCCGCCGCACCCTTGGCCACGCCGCCCGCGAGGTGGGTGAGCTCGACCGCCTCCGAGCCCGCGTAGTCGACCAGCCCGGCCCGGAGCCGGTCCTTCGCCGGGGGCTCGGCCGGGGCGTGCTCCATGGCGGCCTTCAGGGCGCGCTCGGCCGTCGCGGCGGCCTCGTCGCGCTGCCTGCGGGCCTCGTCGAGGATCTCCTTGGCCCGCTTGCGGGTGGCCTCACCCGGGTCGGCGCCCTCCACCGGCACCGGGCCCGGATCGCGGCCGGCCTTCGACGCCGCCTTGAAGGCGTCCTCCTTGGCGACATGTGCGTCGTGGGCGTCCTTCGTCGCCTTCACCGCCGCCTTGTGGAGCGCGATCGCCTCGCCCGCCTGCTTCTGCGCCCACTCCACCGTCTCCGCGTACCGGGTGAGCGCGCCGCTCGCCGACTCGCACGCGTCGGAGGCGCGCAGCCAGTCGGTGGGGTGCATCGCGAACTTCTCGCGGAACGCGTCGGCGGCCTGCCCCTTCCACCGGTCCGAGTCCAGGGCCCTCATGCCCTGCCCGACCCGTTCGAATGCCGCCTGGAAGTCCGTGAAGTGCTTGGCGGTCGCCCGGATCGCCGACGACTTGCCGTGGACCAGCTCGTCGGCCTGCTCGCTCTGGCCGAGCTCCTGCTCCGGTACCGAGGCCCCGAGACGGGAGGCGACGCCGTCGCCGAAGTCCTCGACCTTGTCGGCCCAGTCGTGCGCGCCGACCTTGTCGAGTGCGCCGCCGACCTCGTCGGTGGCCCGGTCCACCCCGTGACCGATGACCTTCTTCGCCGAGTCGACCCCGTCCCCGATCTTGTCGAGTCCCTTGTCGACCAGGCCGCCCCAGTCCGTCATCAGCCCTCACCACCCGGCTGAGGCTCGGGTGCGGGGCCGACCAGGCCGTCCACCACGCCGTCCATGTCGTCGCGCAGGCCGACGGCGTCGAGGATCTGGTTGGACAGGAGGAAGTCTGAGCTGTTGACGTCCCGGACGGTCGTCTTCCAGGCCTCGTTGCCGTTCCTTGTGGCCTCGTCGAAGGACTGGGGGCTGTAGTCGGCGTCCCGTATTTGGGTGATGGGGTTGTCGGAGAGGACCTCGCCCCAGTCCTTGTCGATGATTTCCTTCTCGGAGGCGTACGGATTGCCGAGCGCCGCGTTCGTCACGACCTTGAAGCTTCCCTGGATGTACTGCTCCTGCTCGTGCACCAGGCCCGCCGACAGCCCCACGCCCTTGGCGAACGCGTTCCCCTGCTGCACCAGCGAGCGGACGCCCCAGCCCCAGCGCTCGCAGAACGTGTTCAGCGTGGACGTCAGACCCGCGTGCCCGGTCTCCAGCCCGCTGAGCCCCAGTTCGGTGAAGCCGCCGCCCATGCTCGCCGTGCCCACCGAACCGAGCTCCTTCAACTCGGCCAGGCTGTCCGTGATCCCCTTGGCGATCTGACCCAACGCCTGCTTCGAGACGTCGAGGTCCGCCCCCTCCCCGCTCACGCGGCCGCCTCCCCGTCGAGGGCCGCCGTGTCCGGGACGATCCCCCGCACCGGCGGGAGCAGCATGCCGTCCGGCCCCGCCGCGTTCCACGCGACCCCGCACGGGAAGTCCAGCGCCGGCACGATCCCGTCGAGCAGTCGCGCGCCGAACACGCGCCGGTACGTCCACTCGCGATTGCCCTCGCCCCGGGCTTCGGCGAACCGACCCAACGCCTCCTCGTCGCAGAAGACGCAGATCCAGTCCAGCCCGCCGAACTCGGCCGTCCACAGTCCGCCCTGGGCGTCCAACGGCACCAGGAGCAGCCGGCTGCGGAAGTCCGCCAGCCGCTCCAGCACGGCCTCCCGGGCCTCCGCCACCGGATCGGGCCCCGTCACCGGATCGGCCTCCACCGCACCGACGGCGGTCACGCCCGCCGACCGTGAAGGCCTCGAACTCGCGCGCCGCTGGAGGGCATCAGCCCGCAGCCGACCCCATTCCTCGTCGAACCCCACCTGGACCCCCGCCCCATGCGTCCTGATCGAACGAACCTTCGCCTACTGCGGCGAAGGGAGTCAATTTCACTGTTCGGTAATGCACAGAACGAGACAGGCATGCGGGTGCTCGGTTGTCGCTGCTGTGGGGTGACTGCGCTCAGATCGGCGAGTGGGCGGGTTTTCGACCTCCGTGCTTGCGTGGCGAGATTTCGTTGCAGAAGCAACAGCGTCCCCCCGCCCGGGTGGAGGAGGCTTGGGGTCCCCCCGGACCTCATCGGGGTCAGCCCCCGCCGCTGAAGACGACGGAGCGGATCGGACCGGGTCAGTGGGAGACGTGTGGCGGTGGGGGGAGTGGCGGTTCGGCTCGTGGTCAAAGACCAAAGAACCCGGGGAAAGAACCAGACCAAACCCCTCCAGCCTCCCCGTTCGACCGCAATCGCTCGGTCGGGTGAATCTGTCCAACTGGACTGGATATGCGTGGGGTTGGCTGGCATATGCTCGCCGCGACAACTCCAGACATGAGACGACCCCCGGCGGGACGGCAATCCCGGCCGAGGGTCTGATCCAACGAGGAAGCGATACACCTTCCCGATGGCCTTTCAGAAGCCTAGCGCGGGCCTGCCCGCATCGCCCCGTGCTCCGCGCGGAACCGCCCGATCCGGTGGCGTTTCCGGCGTCCGGCACGCCAATGTCCCTCTCGCGGCCCACTTCACCGTCGTGAGCAACCGGCTCGTCCAGCACGGGGAGTTGTCGCTCCTCGCGATCGGCACCGCCGTCCACATCCAGTCGCTGCCCGAGGGCGCCCAGGTCAGCATCAGGGCTCTCGCCGAGCGCTTCCCCGAGACCGAGTACCGCATCGGGCGGGCGCTGCGGGAGCTGGAGGCGGCGGGCTACCTGCGCCGCACGCGTGTGCGGACGGCCGACGGCAAGGTGGTCACCCGCACCGTGTCGTACAACTTCCCGCTGGCGGACACCCCGCCGGAGCGCGACCCGGACCCCGAGCCCGAGCCGCCGGACCCGGACCCGGCCCCGGAGCCCGAGCCGCCGGACCCGGACCCGGCCCCGGAGCCCGAGCCGCCGGACCCAGACCCGCAGCCGGAGCCCGAGTCGTTGAGCCCCGACCGCGAACCGCTCGCCCCCGAGTTGTCGGGTGACCCCGTACGGGGTTCACGGCCCGCCCCGGCCGTCCTGCGCGTGGCCGGGGAGCTGCTGGCCGGCCTGCGGATCCGCGAACCGCGCCTGCTGCTCGCCGAGCGGGACGTCGAGCGGCTCGCACCCGCCGTCGTGGAGTGGCTCGACCGCGGGGCCGCGCCCGAGGCCGTGCGGCGCGCCCTCACCGCGGACGTGCCGTACGACCTGCGCAATCCGGCCGGGCTCGTCGCCTACCGGCTGCGCGCCGCCCTCCCGCCCCCGCTGCCCGCACTCGACTGGGGGCCCGCCACCGCGCCGCGCCCCGACGGGCCCCGCCACCCCTTCCAGACCTGCGACACCTGCGAACGCGCCTTCCGCGCACCGACCCCCGGCCACTGCCGCGACTGCCGGGCGTCCTGTCGCACGAAGGCGGCCTGAGACGCCGCGCTGCTCCGGCTACCGAGCGGGGTCGTAGGCCGCCACCGCGTCCGCCAGGCGGGTCAGGCCCTCCGCGATCTCGGTCGGGGTGTGCGTCGTGAACGACAGGCGCAGGGTGCGGGGGTCCGGGGTGGTCGGGTGGAAGGGGGCGCCCGGGACGAAGGCGACGCCGTGGGTGACCGCCGTCTTGAGGAGGGCCGTCGCGTCGTGGCCCTCGGGGAGGCGGGCCCAGACGAACATGCCGCCCTCGGGGCGGTTCCATTCCGAGCCCGCCGGAAGGGCCGCGCCCAGACCTGCCAGCAGGGCGTCGCGCCGTTCGCGGTACGCGGTACGGACCGTGGCTATGTGCGCGGTCAGATCCGTCGTCGCCAGGTAGTGGGCCGCCGCGAGCTGGTCCACCGTCGAGGTGTGGAGGTCCGCGACCTGCTTCGCGACCACCGCGGCCCGCCGCAGGGCCGCCGGGGCCCGGAGCCAGCCCAGGCGCAGCCCCGGCGCCATGATCTTCGAGAAGCTGCCGATCAGGGCCGTACGGTCCGCCGCCCCCGGGTGCGCCGCGAGCCACGGGACGTCCGAACCCTCGTAGCGGAGGTCCCCGTACGGGTCGTCCTCCACCAGCCACAGTCCGAGGCGCGCCGCGATCCGCGCCACCGCGGCCCGCCGGGCGGCCGGCAGGGTGCGTCCCGTCGGGTTCTGGAAGGTGGGGACGGTGTAGAGCAGCTTCGGGCGTTCGCGGGCCACGAGGTCCGCCAAGGCCTCGGGGATGATGCCGTCCCCGTCGCAGGGCACGGCGACCACCCGCGCTCCCGCCAGCCGGAAGCACTGGATCGCCGCGAGGTAGGTGGGGTCCTCGGCCAGCACCACGTCCCCGGGTTCGATCAGGGCGGCGGTGACGAGGGCGAGGGCCTGCTGCGAGCCCGAGGTGACGATGACGTCGTCCGCGTCGGTCGGCAGGCCGCGCGCCGTGGCGCGGGCGGCCACGGCCGCGCGCAGTTCCGGCGCGCCCTCGGTGGTCGAGTACTGGAGCGCGCGCCGCGCCGACCCCGCGAAGGCGGCGTCGTACGCCGCCCGAAGGCCCTCGGTGTCGAAGAGCTCGGGCGCGGGGAGGCCGCCGGCGAAGGAGATGATCCCGGGGCGTTCGGTGAGCGCGAGGATCTCGCGTACGGGAGAACCCTCGACCGAGGTCGCGCGGGCGGCGAACGCGGGTGGCGGCGTCACGAGCGGCGGCGTCACGACGGGCGGCGTCCCGAGCGGCGGCGTCACGAGCGGTGGCGACGTGTGCGCATCGGCGCTGGCAGGCACGGCAGTAGCAGACATGGGCGCTCCTCCGGGGACGGGTGCGCGCATCGTAGTCAGGTGCAGTTGTAGACGCCACGTATTTATCGGGGAGGCGGACGGCGGGCGGACCCCTCCCCATCTGACGCCACATCAGCTAGACCGTTCCCCATGACGACAGGAGAGCAGGAACCCCGACCGCACCCCCGCCAGGAACCCCCACAGGACCCCCGGCCGGACACCCGCGTCGACGACTACGCCGCGCTCGCGTCCGTCGGCCCCTACGGCGTCCGCCCCGGCCACGCGCTGATCACCATGGTGGAACCGCACCCGGGCCACGAGTACGCGTACAACCGCTGGTACGAGGACGACCACTACTACGCCGGCGCCATGGCCATGCCCTGGATGTACGCGGGCCGCCGCTGGGTCGCCACCCGCGAGCTCCAGGAGCTGCGCTACCCGGAGAAGTCGGCCGTCGCCCAACCGGTCACCGCCGGCTGCTACATATCGACGTACTGGGTCACCGAGGGCCGCTACGACGAGCACATGAAGTGGACCGTCGGCATCAACAAGCGCCTGAACCGCGACGGCCGCGTCCACCAGGACCGCACCCACGTCTTCACGGCCTTCCAGGACCACGCGGCCACCGTCTACCGCGACGGCGCCGCCGGCCCGCGGGACTTCCACGCCCTCGACCACCCGTACGCCGGCCTCGTGGTCCAGGTCGTCGACGCCGACGGGCCGCATCAGCGGGCCGAGTTGCTGGAGTGGCTGCGCTCGCGCGCCCTGCCGGAGCGGCTGCACGGCTCCCCGGCCGCGATGGTGACGGTCTTCCGGCCGACCCCGCTGCCCGGCGACCGGATGACGTACGTGAAGCAGGTCGAGGGGGTCGACACCCGGCTCACGCTGCTGTGGTTCCTGGAGGCCGATCCGCGCGCGTGCTGGGACCGCTTCCAGGGGCTGGACGCCGAGGTGGCGCAGGCGGGGCTGGGGCGGGTGGAGCTGGTGGCGCCGTTCATCCCCACGGTGCCGGGGACGGACCGGTACGTCGACCAGCTGCGCTGACCGTACGCGGACATGGCCGAGCCCCCTCGGCCAAGACGGCGGACCGGTCGAGAGGGCTCACGTAGGAGGGACGGTGGGGGCATGACGTGATCTTCAGGCGAGGCGTCCCAGCCGGCCCTCGGTGACGTCGGCGACGAAGGAGGTCCAGGAGCCGGGCGCGAAGGTGAGGGACGGACCGTCCTGCACCTTCGAGTCACGGACGGCGATGGCCTCCATGACGGGGGACTTGACCTCGACGCAGGCGCCGTTGGCGGAGTAGGAGGACTTGATCCAGTTGTCCGTGGCGCCCTGACGAATAGCCATGTTTCTCTCCGGTGAGCGAGTAGTTCCGGTGTCTTGTCAGCCATTTCCGGCTGACCTGATCGACGCTACCCGCAGCTCCTGATAGGTGAAGGAACCGTTCACCCGACCGAGTGGCATATTCCATTCAGGCCTTATGTGGCCGGGGAGTGACGGTGTACCGTACCGACCCCTTCGCCGCTCGCCCGGCGCGTCGCGGCGCCGTTCGACCCGTTCACCCCGTTCGACCTGTTAGCCCTTGTTGGCGTATTCGTCGATGATGTCGGAGATGAACTGCCGGGTCTGGTCGACGTTGAGGGCCTGCGCGCGCAGGTGTTCGTACATCACGCTGTACTTCTGCACGTCGTTGGCCTTCTCCAGGTACAGGTCGCTCGTCACGCCCTCGATGTAGACGACCGTCGAGTCGGACGCGTCCGGGAATTCCAGGATCGCGTACTGACCGTTGACGCCGGGGTGGGCGCCCAGCGAGAAGGGCATCACCTGCACGGTCACGTGCGGCTGTTCCGACTGCTCTATCAAGTACTCCAGCTGCCGCGTCATCAGCTGCGCGTCGCCCACCCGCCGGCGCAGCGCGGCCTCGTCGATGACCGCCCACAGGCGCAGCGGGCCGAGCTCCGGATTGTTGTTGTCGGTCTCGGAGAGCCGCTTCTGGCGGTGCATCCGGACCTGGACCCGTTTGTCCACGTCGGCCGGGGCGGTCTCCGGCCACGCACCGCGGACGAGGGACTGGGCGTACTCCGTGGTCTGGAGCAGACCCGGGATCACCAGGGGCTCGTACGTGCGCAGGCTGGCGGCGTCCGTCTCCAGGCCGATGTAGACGCTGTACGGGATGTCGCCGAAGGCGTGCCACCAGCCCTGCTGGCGGGAGTCCTTGGCCATCTGCATGAGCGAGTCGATGAGCCGGCGGTCCTCGACCTCGTACACGTCGCACAGGTCGCGGACGTCCCGCTGGCTGATGGACCGGCGGCCGTTCTCCAGCCGGCTGATCTTCGACTGGGAGACGAGGAGGCGCTCGGCGACCTGTTCGGCCGTCATGCCCTTGTCCTCGCGGAGCTTGCGCAACTCCATGCCCAGTCGGCGGCGTCGGACGGTGGGATTGACATTGGACGCCACGGGAACGGCACCTCCGCCTTCTTCTGTCGTGCAGCGATCTCTCTGCGTGTCTGATGTCGAGCAGACTGCCACCGAAGCGGGCGCCCCCGCTGGGGAACGGCAGGGAAAACACAGACGCGCGGGGCGGCGGGGTCGGCGAACCGGCCCCGCCACCCCGCGCGCTGGCGGATCCCGAACCGGGTCTTTGCGGACGTCGGTCACGGCGATGGCGTTGCGATGGAACGGGTGGAACCTGTGGATCAGTGCGCGGCCGCGCGGGCCATCGCACCCGTCCGGCGCGGCTGCAGCGGGACGCTGCTCGCCGTGGCCCGGGCCGGTGGTGCCGGTGCGCGGTCACGGCGCGGCTGTGCGGCCACACCGTTCTGGACGTCCATCACGGCATGCGCCACGAGTCCGCCCATCGGGTCGTGCCGGATCAGGTCCCGCAGCCGGGACCTGGACGACCGCCCCTCGTTGCCGGGGTACAGGTGCTTGCCGAGTCCGACCGCGTGGGCCAGTGCGGCAAGCGCCGCGGTCCGCGGGTCCGGCGGTACGCCGGTGCGGATCGCACTGTCGAGCCGGGCTCGGATCTCCCGGCTGATCTCCGTGTCCGTCGCCTGGTAGCGAGTTGTCGGCAACACACCGCACATCTGTCCCGCGACGGCATGGACCATGCCGCAGCGCTCCAGATGAGCGAGGTAAATCTGGCGGAGCCCCAGGCGGGGTCCGCCGATCCAGTGGACGGCCCGTACCGGGCTGCCGCGCCTGCGCAGCAGTTCCAGTGCGGAGTCCAGAGTCGGATCTCCTGTCGGCCGTGGCATCACCACGGCGATACGATCCCCATCAGGGGCTATCCGTCCTGCCAGAGCCAGCTCCACTAGCTGTGCCCCGGCCAGGCCGAGGTCGAGCGACTGCGGCTGCGCCGTGGTACCCGTGGCCGGGTCCAAGGCGAGCAGCAGAAGCTCCTCCGGAATTGTTCTGCGGCTCCTGCCCATCCATGCCTCCCCGCGTGGATGAGTGACAGGGTGACGCCTCTCACATTCATCTGTCGAGAGCGCGTGGCCGCTTTGTGGGGGAACCCGCAGCTATGTCGTTCTCGTCTAGCACGGGGGCGATGCCCCCGAGACGGGACACTGTTAGACATTCGGACAGCCGGACGTGGCGGCGATGGAGGAGGAACGGTGGCGGGCGAGTCCCCCGACAAGTCGGTAGATGCAGGAGCGCCGGGGGCGGCGGAGTCGTCCGCGGAGCGTGATCCGAGGCTGTCGGTGTTCCGGCCGAGGGATCCCGAGGAGCGGGACGTTCGCGCCGGCGAGGCGGAGAGGGCGACGAAGCCGAAGCAGGAGACCGAGACGGGGTCGGGGGCGGGGTCGGAGACCGAGTCGGAGTCGGAGACGGTGGACGGGGCCGACGCGGTTCCCGAGGCCGCGGCCGAGTCCACGGCTGGGTCTACGGCTGGGTCCTTGACGGAGTCCGAGTCCGAGTCCCCGGCTGAGTCCGTGGCCGAAACCGACGGCGCGCGGGATCCGCTGCGCGAGGCGGTGGCGGCGTGGGTCGCCAAGGCCGACGGAGCGGCGGAGACCGCCGAACGGGTGGATTCCGACGCGGATGCGGAAACCGGCACCGATGCCGATGCCGATGCCGAGGCGGATGCGGATGCCGAGGTGCGGGCGGAAGAGCCCGACGGCCCCGAGGCCGCGCCGGCTGGCGCGCCGCAGCGTGAGGCCGCCCCGGACACCCGTGCCGCGGAGCCGGTTCAGGCCTCCCCTTCGGGTTCCGATTCTGGTTCCGCTTCTGCTTCCGGTTCCCGTTCTGGTTCGGCTGCCGAAGCGAAGTCCGCGGACAGTGAGCGGACTGCCGTCTTCCGTGCGGTGAAGTCGGATGCCGCTTCCGCTTCGGCTCCGGCCGCGGAGGACGCGAAGCCCGCATCTGCTGCGGAGGAGCCAGCGGACAGTGAGCGCACGGCCGTGTTCCGGGCCGTGAAGCTTGATTCCGCTTCGACCCCCGCCCCGGCACGGTCGAAGCCCGCGCCTGCGGTCGAGGAGCCCGCGGACAGCGAGCGCACGGCCGTGTTCCGCGCGGTGAAGCCCCCCTCCGCTTCGGCTTCCGCATCGGCTTCCGCTTCGACTCCGGCTCCGGCCGAGGAGGCGAAGGCCGAGGCCGACAAGGCCGCCGACAAGCCCGCCGACAGTGAGCGCACCGCCGTCTTCCGGGTCCCGAAGGTGGATGCCGTCAAGGCGGAGACCCCCAAGCCCGCCGCCCTGAAGCCGGGCGCGCTGAAGCCGGGCGTCGCGAAGCCCGCCGGCCCGAAGCCGGAAGCGCCGAAGCCGGAAGCCGCGAAGCCGGCGGCGCCCGAGGGCAGCACCTTCGTTCCGCTGCGTCCGGAGAGCGCCGCTCCGGCGCCCGAGGTCCGGCAGCGGCCGAAGCTGCCCTCCGCCGTGGACGCCTCCGAGCGGACCACCCAGCAGCCTCTGCCGCCCAAGCCGCCGCTCGACATGCTGGCGGACCTCACGAACAACCCGCCCCCGCCGCCGAGCCCGATGCGCACGGCGGTCCGGCGGGTCAAGATCTACGCCCCGCTGCTCGCGCTCCTGGCGCTCATCCTGGCCGTCGTACAGCTGGTGCGCCCGCTGCCCGAGCCGACGCTCGTGATGACCGCGAAGTCCTCGTACACCTTCGAGGGCGCGAAGCCGCAGCTGCCGTGGCCCACCGAGGGGCAGGCGTACATGGCGGCCGCCGGTCTGGGCACGCTCGGCCAGTCCGGCGAGCAGAAGCCGGTGCCGATCGCGAGCGTCACCAAGTCGATGACGGCGTACATCATCCTGCGCGACCACCCCATAAAGAAGGGTGAACAGGGCGAGATGATCGACGTCGACAAGACGGCCGAGACCGAGGGCAAGAAGAACTCGACCGACAACGAGTCCACCCTCGACACGGTCAAGGAGGGCGACAAGCTCTCGGAGTACGACGCGATCGCCGCCCTCATGGTCCCGTCGGCCAACAACATCGCGCGGCTGCTCGCGCGCTGGGACTCCGGTTCCCAGGAGGCGTTCGTCAAGAAGATGAACGACACCGCCAAGGAACTCGGCATGACCAACACGACGTACACGGACCCCTCGGGTCTGGACGCGACCACGGTCAGCACCGCCGAGGACCAGGTCAAGCTGGGGCTGAAGCTGGTCGAGATCGAGACGCTGCTCGACATCACCAAGAAGCCGAACTGGACCGACCCGTCCGGCAAGTCCTGGCGGAACTGGAACGGCCTGACCGGCCCCACCGGCGCCCTCGGCATCAAGACCGGTACGACGACCAAGGCGGGCGGGAACCTGCTGTTCGCCGCGCAGAAGAAGGTCGGCAACACCAACCAGCTGATCGTCGGAGCCGTCCTCGGCCAGCACAAGCCGTCGATCATCGACACCGTGCTCGCCGCGAGCAAGCAGCTGATGGTCGCCACGCAGAAGGCCCTCGACGGTGCGACCGTCGTGAAGAAGGGCGAGGTCGTGGGCTACGTCGACGACGGTCTCGGCGGCCGGACGTCCGTCGTGGCCACCGCCGACGTGCAGGCGGTCGGCTGGGCCTCGCTGACCGTCGACGTCAAGCTGGCGGACGGCGGCGCGAAGATGCCGCAGACGGCGAAGGCCGGGACCGAGGTCGGCGTGCTGACCGTCGGCGAGGGCGCCAGCCAGGTGAAGGTGCCGGTGGCGCTGCAGAGCGACCTCGCCGCGCCGGGCATCGGCAGCAAGCTGACGCGCGTCGGCTGACATCCGGTGAGAGCGTGGATCCGGCGCCCCGGGCAACCCCGGGGCGCCGGGGCGCGTCTTGGCACCCGGGACGTGTGCGGGTGTGGACTCATGTGTTGGGGAGAGCGGCAGTGACCACTGCTGAGCAGCAGGGCCGGCGGCAGGAAGCCATCCCGCCGACCGACGGCGGGAATGCCGAACGGGGCTCCGGGGTACCCGAGCCGTCCGCCGTGCTCGGCGCCGCACCCGATGCGGCTCCCGGCGCCGTGCTCGGCGCCGCACCCGATGCGGCTCCCGGCGCCGTGCTCGACGCCGCACCCGATGCCGCCGCCGGCGCCGTACTCGACGCCGCACCCGCCGCCGTACTCGACGCCGCTGCCGGCGCCGCTCCCGCCGCCGCTCCCGCCGTCCCCGGCGCCCTACGGCTCACGGGCCCGGTCCGTTCCGGGCAGGCCGACGGTGTCGGCCCGTTCCGCGCCGCCCTCGGCTGGGCCCGGCGCCACCCGGTGGCCGTCGCCACCGCCCTCGCCGCCGTACTCCACGTGGTCTGGTTCTTCAGCTTCGCCAACAGCGGCGGCGACCTGGCCGCGCAGGACGCCTGGGCCGAGTTCGTCGGCCGGCATCCCGACTCCGCGTACAACCTCGCCTGGTACGGCGGCATGCACCCCGTCTCGTACAGCGTGGTCTCGCCGTACCTCATGCACATGCTCGGCGTCCGCACCACGATGATGATCGCGGGCACCGTCTCGGCCGGCCTGCTCGCCCTGATCCTCACCCGCTGCCGCGGCGCCGTGCGCGAGCCGCTGTGGCCCGCCCTGGCCGGGGTGTACGGGCTGCTCTGCAACGCCCTGTCGGGCCGCGTCACCTTCGGCCTCGGCGCGATGTTCGCGCTCGCCGCGGTCGCCACGGTCTTCTGCTGGCCCCGCAAGTGGGCGCGCCGCCGCTGGGCCAAGGCCGCGGTGGCGGCTCCGCTGGCCGGGCTCGCGACCGCCGCCAGCCCCGTCGCCGGCCTGTTCCTCGGGGTGATCGCCGCCGCGCTGTTCCTGAGCCGGCGGCGCCCGGGTGCGTACGCGCTGGGGCTGGCCCCGGTGGCCGTGGTCGGACTGTCGGCCTGGCTCTTCCCGTTCTCCGGGACGCAGCCGATGAAGATCGGTTCGGCCGGGCTGCCGTTCGTGTTCGGGCTGCTGATCGTGTCCCTCGTGCCGAAGCGGTGGAAAACGGTCCGGATCGCCGCCGCCGTCTACGCCCTCGGGGTCTTCCTGACCTGGGTGATCGACTCCCAGGTCGGCTCGAACGTCACCCGGATGGTGATGCTGTTCGGCGGGGCCGTGCTGCTCGCGGCCCTCGCGCACGAGCTCCCGCGCTCGCGCCGCTGGTACGGGGTGCTGCTCGCCTTCGTCGGGCTGAACGCCTGGATCACCGCCAACAGCATCACGGACATCATCCGCACCACCCCGGTGGCCGCCTGGAACCGTGAGCTGGCCCCGCTCGTCGACCAGCTGCAGAAGGCGGGCGCCGACCGCGGCCGGGTCGAGGTGGTCCCCGCCAGCAGCCACCGCGAGTCCTCCGCCTTCCCCTCGTACGTGAACCTCGCGCGCGGCTGGAACCGGCAGGCGGACCTGGAGCGCAACCCGCTCTTCTACGACGACACCCTCACCGCCGAGAGCTACCGGGCCTGGCTGGAGCGCTGGGCCGTGCACTACGTCGTGCTGCCGGCCGACACACCCGACTCGGGCGGCGAGGACGAGGCGACGCTGGTGCGCGAGGGGCTCCCGTACCTCCAGCAGGTGTGGGGCGACGCGAACTGGCAGCTGTTCAAGGTCGACGAGCCGACGGACCTGGTGGCCGGACCGGCGACCGTGGTGCGGGCGAGCGCCGACCGCCTGGTCATCGACGTGAGGAAGCCCGGGCGGGTGCTGGTGCGGATCCCGCACTCCCCGTGGCTGGGGCTGGTGGACGGGGCGGGCAAGCCCGTACCGCCGCCGCAGGAGACCTTCGCGTCGAAGGCGCGCGGCGGGAACGGGGAGGGCGGGGCGCTCCGCAAGGAGTACGCGAACACGGCCGGATGCCTCTTCAAGGCGGCCCCGGACGACAGTGGCGACGTGTGGACGGAGCTGCTGGCTCCGGCGCCGGGGGAGTACCGGGTGGCGGCGAAGTACCAGCTGCCGCGGGGGACGCCCTGCCCGGAGGACCTGGTCCACCAGACGCTGGGGCAGCCGAAGCTGCCGGCTCCGCCGCGCCGCTGATCGGGGCCGGTGGTGCGCACAGGTACCCGGATTCTTGATCGGAATTCTTTACATACCGGTCCGGGTGCGTTGGTCCGTATATATGCATACGATCCCAGTAGTCCGATTGGGTGTCTCCCGAAGGAGTTGACGACGGGATGAACAAAGAGCAGAAGCGCGACGTCCGGACGGCCCTCGCGAAGGCGCAGGAGCAGGCGCAGCCGCCGCGTGTGCAGGGTCACGGCTTCGACGGTCCGGTACGGAGCAAGGTCAAGGGCGGGCTGCACACGAAGGCCGCGCTCAAGCGGGCCGGCACTCCGCAGGGGGACCGCATCGGCGAACGCACCAGTGGCCTGAGCTAGCCGACCGGCCGAGCAGTCACTGGACGTAGCCCTTCCGGTTTCGGCCGGAGGGGCTTTTCCGCGTCCCGGCCGGTCCCGCCCGCCCGCATGACCGCACGGAGCCCGTGCGCCGTGACCAGCGCCCCCGCCCGGTCCGCCCGATCCCGCCGACCACACGGGGAGACGGGCGCACTACCGTGAGCTGACCGGGGAACCGCGCACGGGGGACGCGGAACAGGGGACGGGGAACGGGGAACGGGGACCATGAACGACCACGAGGGCGGCACCACCGGCATGGGCTCCGGCAGCGCCACCGGCAGCACAACCGGCAGCACCACGGCCCTGGGCACGGGCACCCCGGTGGAGCCCCGCCGATGAGGGTGCGGCCGCCGCGCCCGCGGCTGCCCGCCTGGACCTCCACCCTGATCTGGAAGGCCGCGGTCTTCATCACCCTCATGTGCTGCGGACTCGCGGCGCTGCTCGGCGTCCTCGTGCACCGCGCCATGACCCACCAGACCGTCGGTGCCGCCCGCGAGAAGGCGCTGACCAAGCTGGAGCGGACCATCAAGGCCTACGAGACGGGCGCGCGCCTGCCCCGCGGCGAGGGCATCGACCCGGCCGGCCTGCCCTCCGAACTGCGCGCCCTGGCCCTCGGCGGCAAACGCGGCACCGCGCTCGGCGAGCAGCGCGGCCGCGCCGCCATGTGGGCGGCCGCGCCCGCCGAGGAGGGCACCGCGATAGCCGTCTCCGTGGACTTCCGCGCCGGCGAGCAGACCATCGCCGATCTGGACCGGGCCATCCTCGGCTCCTCGGGGCTCGCCATCGGCGTCACGCTCCTGATGGGCGCGTTCGGCGTCACCCGGATCACCCGGCGGCTGCACCAGACCGCGCAGGTGGCCCGCCGGATCACCGCGGGCGACCTGGACGCCCGGGTCGACGACAAGGCGCGGAACAAGGACGAGGTGGCGGCCGTCTCCCGGGCCCTCGACACCATGGCCGCTTCGCTCCAGGGCAAGCTCGAAGCGGAACAGCGCTTCACGGCGGACGTCGCCCACGAACTCCGCACCCCTCTCACCGGCCTGAACGCCGCCGCCGAGCTGCTGCCGCCGGGCCGCCCGGCCGAGCTCGTACGGGACCGGGTCCAGGCGATGCGCGCACTGACCGAGGACCTGCTGGAGATCTCCCGGCTGGACACGCGCAGCGAGCTCGTCGAGCTGGACTCGCACGACCTGGCCCACCTGGCGGCGCGCACCATCCGGGCCTCCGGCACCGACACGGTCCTGGAGGTGCGCTCCTCGCCGCGGGTGGAGACGGACCGGCGCCGCCTGGAGCGCATCCTGGGCAACCTCGTGGCGAACGCGCACAGCCACGGCGCGGCCCCGGTCACGGTCACCGTGGACGGCCGGATCCTGACCGTGACCGACGAGGGTCCCGGCTATCCGGAGTACCTGCTGGCCAGCGGCCCGCAGCGGTTCCGTACGGAAGGCACCAACAAGGGCCACGGGCTGGGCCTGACGATCGCCGTGGGCCAGGCCAGGGCCCTCGGCGCCACCCTCGCCTTCCGCAACCGGGAGACGGGCGGCGCCGAGGCCCGGGTCACGCTCCCAGGGCCCGCAGCACCGGGAGCAACTGCTCCTCCTCGGCGTCGAGATGAGCCTCCAGCTCGCGACTGAGCCGCTCCACGCGCTCACCGAACCCCGCACCGTCCGGCGCGTCCAGTGCCTGCACCAGCTCGTGCTGGAGCCGCGCGATGACCCGGTGCTCGGCGTCGAGCCTGCGGAAGAACTCCCGCATGTGCGAGTGCTGTTGCTCCAGGTACGGGAAGAGCCCGGCGTCCTCGCTCTTGTGGTGGAACTCCAGCGAGTGGCAGAACGCGAGGCAGTGCTGGCGCAGTTGCAGCCCGAGCGGCAGCGGCCCGCCGCCGCCCGGCTCCTCGCGCACGAGATCCCGTACGAGGGCCAGTTGCGCCCGCAGCCACCCGTGCACGTCGAGCAGCTTCCCGGCGATCCCGCCCTCGCCCTCGCCGGAGGCCGTCCGGTGCGTCCGCTGGAGCGCCACGACGGGGAGCACCCGCCGGGTGCGCGCCTGGTACTCCCCGTACCCGGGCGCCTCGCGCACCACGCGCGCGAACAGCTCGTCCCGCCGCGCCCCTTGGGCGGGCACGGCGACGGCCGCGTACTCCTCGGCCCCCGTCTCGACCTGTACGAGGGGACGCGCGAGCAGGTTGTGGTACCAGGCGGGATGCCGGTCCGCCCCGGCGGCGGATCCGACGACGAGCAGATCCCCGCCGTCCCCGCCGTCGCGCAGGAACCCGAGCGGGACGGTGTGCGGCTTCCCGGACCTGGCTCCGGTGGTGGTGAGCAGGATCAGCTCGGACCCTTCGAAGGGCCCGCCGACGCGGCCGGCACGGGCCCTGAACCCGTCAATGACCATCTGATGAAACGAAAATGACACGGAGTATGGACGTCCTCACGGTGTGTGCATGCAGGGCAGCGGCAGAAACCGAGGGAGATCACCCGTAGCCGGTGGCGTGAATGCCCATGGGCCCGGTCCTTCGTGAACAGGTGCCTGCCCAACCACCGCCCGGCCCACATCTCAGTAGGCGGCGTCACGCGACACGCGCCCCATGTAACCACAGAGCGACGAAGGACCCCCAACCGTTCCCGGCTGGAGGTCCTCGGAGTGTGCCCTCGGCAGGATTCGAACCTGCGACACCGGCTTTAGGAGAGCCGTGCTCTATCCCCTGAGCTACGAAGGCAGGGTGCGGAGACCTGGTTGTGAGGCCGGGCCACCGCGGTCAGTGTAGCGGGTGGTGCTTGATCCGCATCTGTGATCCATCCCGCTCGGCGTTCCGGGCGTCGCGGTCAGGTGATGACCGGCGAGATGGGCGTGGCCTGGTGGTAGTACATCCGCCACGGGGTGCTCGGGTCCTGCCTGCGCCAGAGGGAGCTGCGGCGCGCGCGGGACCCGGCGATCGTGGTCTCGTACGTGAGGTGCACCAGCCCGGGGGCCAGCAGGACGCCGGTGATGTCCGAGGGTTCGTAGCGCGGGCCGTGCGCCGTCGATCCCTCCAGTTCGGGCAGCGCGGCGAGGATCTCCTCGTACGTCCACCGGCGGCCGGAGGCGCCGACTTCCACGAACTGCGGGTCGAGGAGGGGGCGCGTCAGCGCCTGCGACGTGCGCACGGCCGGGTCCATCAGGCGCAGCTCGCCCGCGATCGCTTCGCTCACCGGGTCGGTCTCTTGGCTCATGTACGCATCTTCGCGCAGGCCGCCGTGACCGGCGCGCGGCGCGGGCCGCGGGCGTGGCGCCCCTCTGCGGGGAGGGGCACCACGGGACCGGGGCGGTCAGTAGCGGTCGTGCGAGGCGTTCTCGTTGTGCAGGGTGGAGCTCAGGTTCTCCGCCGGCCAGTAGTCGCCGCAGTTCGGGGCGAAGCTCTGGCTCGGGCCGCTGTAGCCCGAGTTGAAGTAGACGCGGTAGTCGGCCACGCACTCGCCGTTCGACGCCGAGGCCGCGTTGTTCTTCACCGCCTGGCCGCTGCCCTCGTTCGTCATCGTGCAGGCGGACACGGTTCCGGAGATCAGGCCGGGCCGGAAGACGTACCGGACGAGGGTCGCCCCGTTGGGGGAGTAGCCGAAGTAGTCCGGGATGTCACCGTCCGAGACGAAGCACGGGCTGGAGGAGTACCAGGTCTGCTCGCCGCGGCTGTTGTAGTGGATGGCGAAGCAGTAGCGGTTGCCCGTCGAGGTGCACGCATCCCCCTCGTAGACGGTGGCCGCCGAAGCCGGCGTCACCGAGAGGGACAGCGTGCTCAGGGCGCCGACTGCCGCGACGGTGGCGATTCTCTTGATGATGTTCATCGGGCCCCTGCCACTGAGTACGCCTGCACGGCCTTCGCCGCGTCCTTGTCCTTCGCGGCCCGCTCCTCCGTGAGCTTCGGCGCGTTCTGCTCGATCGCCTTCCGCTGCTTCTCGGTCTCCTTGCCGTTCCAGACCTTGATCAGGTCGGTCTGCTGCTTGCACTCGACGTCGGCGACCGCGTGCGCGATCTCTTCCTTGCCGGCGGTCGGGGCGGAGAGGGGGATGCCGAGGGAGCGGAGGTCTTCGAGGGGGTTGCTCTGCTGGTAGCCCTTCCCCTTCATGCAGGCGGACCACTGGGCGAACGCCTTGACGACGTCCGGGTCGCTCTTGGTCTCGTCGAAGACCCTGACGCCGACCGTCTCGGCCTCCGGGGTGCGGGGCACCGGGAACATCCGGCGGGTCTCGCCGCGGCAGCCGTCCTGCGGGACTTCCTTGCCCGCGTAGGTGTTGCCCTTGAGCTCGGGCCCCTTGCCGGTGAACACCGCGGTCTCGGCACCGGGAGCGGGCTCCCAGCGCGCGGGTTCCTGGACGTCGGTCGGGAGGTGGTGCCCGTACTTCTTCGCCACCTCGAGATCGGAGACGCCGTAGCGCCGCCCCATGGTGGCGTCCGCCTGGGCGCGCGCCGCCTGGTCGGAAGCCCGGGGCGGGCCGAAGTCCTTGAATCCGTAGCGTGCCATGCAGGAACGCCACTGGTCCTGTACGGCGACCTTCCAGGCATAGCCGTCGGCGGGCTTGGCGGTGAATTCGTCCAGCGGGAGCGTGAGCCCCACCGCGAGCCCCTTGGTGGGAGCCGACGGAATCTGGTCGAGCGCCATCCGCGCGGGTGCGGCATTCGCCGGCGCACCCGGGTCCTGAGGCGGGTTGCCACCTTGTTGCGTTCCGCATGCGGCGAGTAGTGCCACGAGAGTGGCGGTACCCGCTATGGCTCTGATCGGTCTCAACGTGAAGGGCCTTTCGCGTGATCGGTCTGTTGCCGAACTTCGGCGGCGGGGGGCTTCCAGCATTTCGGGCCGCGCTCACGGTACCCCTCGCGACGAGTTCCGATTGTGAAGACTTTCGCGCTTTCGGGGTGAGTGATTCCGCATCGGATTTCGTCGAGCCAGGAGCGGCGAACAAGCCATTCCGGTTTGAGGTCGTCGGTCGGCGGGGCCGGACGGCGGGGCGGGCCGCAGATGGTCTTCGCAGGTCAGTGGCCGGTACGTGGGTGGCGGTGTGGTCCGCTCGGTGTCAGGTCCTGATGCTTTTCGGCCACCAGAGGAAGGTTCCCGGAGAATATTCCAACGGGTTTGCGATGCCCCGGGGTTAAGGTGCCGGTGGCCGCTTGGATCAAGGGGCGCAGTCACAAATGGGGGATGAAATGAAGCTGAAGCGTGTGGCCGCGACGGCCGCGGCCCTTTCCGCGTTCGCGGGCGCGGGTCTCGCCTTGGCGGCGCCGGCGAGCGCCAGTTCCACGTTGGGCAGTACCTGCTCCGACCTGCGTTCCAGCGGGCAGTGTCTCCAACTGTTCTACAACAGCGGTTTCGGTGGTTCCTACTCGTACTACGAAGGCACCACCAGCGTGCCCGTCATGGCCTCCAGCGACAAATTCCTGACCGGCGGGGCAGGCCAGGGGCAGGAAATCAAGAACAATGCCGCCTCGGCCAGGAACTTCACCTCCCAGGGCTTCTGGGTGAGCATTTACTACAACAGCTGGGGCGACGGCCCGTGTGACGCCATCGCGCCGAACAAGTCCGCCTCGAAGCTCGTGAACACGTACAACGAGAACGCGTCCGCCTACAGCGGCAAGGGCGACGGCTGCTACGTCTTCAACTGACCGGCCCTCGAAGCATCCCCGGAGGCATAGGCGTACGCAGTGAACTCATGCGCAAGGAGAAGGGGGCGGCCCGGCCGGGTCGCCCTCGGGGCGTTGTGCCTCGGTCTGGTCCTCGCCGTCGCCGGCTGCGGGAGCGGCGCGAGCGGAGGAAGTGACGGGAGCGGCGCAAGCGGCCGCGGGCCGCAGTCCCGGCCCGCCGGCGCCGACGCGCCCTCCGCGGCTCCCGCCGCGAAGGCCCCGGGGCCGAGTGCGCGGCTGCCGATCGCGCGCTACAGCCTCACCACCGAGGAGTCGGCCCTGCTCTCAAAGGCCGAGCGACGCGCCATGGCCGCGTGCATGAGCCGCTACGACCTCCCCTACGACACGGTCGCCGAAAGCCCGGCGGGCTCGTCCGACCGCAGGTACGGAATCCTGGACAGGACCGAGGCGCAGACGCGCGGCTACCACCCCGCGAAGCCGGCCGACCTCGGGCTGAAGCGGCCTTCCGACGAGGCCTGGCAGGTCCTCACGGGCGACGTCGGCACGTACAAGGGGCGTGAGGTTCCGCGGGGTGGCTGCGTGGCGGAGGCGGGCAGGGCCCTGCGCGGCGACGCCGAGCCGCCCGCCGCGGCGAAGACGGCCCAGGAGATCTCGGTGAGCGCGTTCGAGGAATCGCGCTCCGTACCCGAGGTGAAGAACGTCGTCGCCGACTGGTCCGCGTGCATGAGGGCCAGGGGATTCACCTACGCGTCCCCCCTGGACCCGGCGGACGACTTCACGGGTCGGCCGGACGCGAGCCCGCAGGAGGTCTCCACGGCCGTGGCCGACGTGGCCTGCAAGGAGGAGACGAAGCTGGTCGACACGTGGCTGAGCGTGGAGGCCGGGATCCAGCAGACCAAGCTGGCGGCCCACGGCGACGCGCTGGCGGTGCTGGAAGAGCGGCACAGGCAGCAGGTCGACGCCGCCCGCACGATCCTCGCCCGGGCGGGAGAGTAGCGCGGCCGAGGGGATGTGACGGGGGATCGGCACCGGGTGGCCGGGTGGCTGGGTGGTCGAGCGGCACCCGGTGCCGGGGCCTCAGTGGGTGACGTCGACCACGATCCGGTTCGGCGCGGTGAGCTTGGTGATCCGGTACGAGGAGTGGTCGCCGAGGGCGAGTCCGATGTTGAACTCGCGGGCCTCGGGATCGGTGGTGCCGGCGAGGCCCTGCCCCTTGAGGCTCGGGAAGGCGTAGCTCTGGTACTTCGGGCTCGTGTACACCGATGTGAGGGTGGTGAAGTCGAGCCCGGTCGCCCGGGAGAGCTTGATCTTCAGGTACTGCTTGCCGGTGATCGGGAGCACGCGCTCGCCCCCCTCGTCGCCGCAGCAGGTCAGCGGCGTGGTCTGGGTGCTCGTGGTCCACTGCGGAATCGGCCCCTCGCCCAGGTCGATCACGAAGCGGTCGAAGTCCGGGTGGGTGGCGGCGCGGACGCCGAGGACGCAGGTCCCCTGGCAGTCGGGGGCAGCGGCGGCGGAGGCCGTTCCCGCGACGGTGGCCGACGCCGGGAGCGCGGACGCCTGGGCCTGGGGCACGGAGATGCACAGCGCGCTCGCCGCGACCGCGACGGTGGATGCCAGGAGGCGAATTACCTTTTTGGAATGCACGAGAATACTTCCCCTCATCATGCTCATCGTGCTCGTCGTGATCTTCATGCGCGAATTGGTGTCATGGCGAGGATTCGGCGATCCGGAAGCCCGGTCCGCACACACCCGTACCTCCCCCGTATTCGGTGTGGACGACGTGAATGTCGTCGAGCGGGGGGATGGTGTGCGTCGACTGCGCGGCGAGAGCGACCGCTCTGCCGACCGGGCGGAACGGCGCGCGCAAGGTGGCCGTTCCCGCGCTCGCGAGCCGCGACGTGCGGAACGGGCTGCGCACCGCTCGGCGGAGGTTTCCCCCCGTCCCGCCGAGCAGGTGCGTCAACGCGCCAACCGCTCGCGGTGGTCGTGCGGGCCGGCGGTGTCGCCGATCTCGCACAGGACCACCGAAGGCGGGTGTCTGCCCGGACCATACCCGTAAGTAGCCCCAGGCCGGCGGGGTTTTCCGGGCCGCCGGGGGTGGAACGGCGGCCGCGGCCGTCCACGGGGCGGGGGCTCGGCCGCCGCCCCCGGGGGGTGCCCAACCGCTCCCGGGCCCTTGGGACATGGGCGGGGATCGGCCGTGCGGGCGGTCGCCGGCGCGTCCGGATACTGCTGCGAGATGTCCGGTTCCGGGCTGTTCCGCCGGTCGCCCGGGGTGCGTTTCACGCCGTTCGAATTCGGCTTGAAACATACGGTGTGCTGGCGAGAAAAAGCCCGTCGAGCAGGTCCGGAAAGTGGAGCTGATCCATCCGGAAATGGGTGTGAGATATGGCTCATCCCCTCACCTCAAGAGTTCCTCAGATAAGAGTTGGGCGGCTTGACTCGATCTGGATACGCAATGAAGATCTGTGGGTGCGGAGGGGGACTGCGCGATGCGGATCGGCCGTGTGTGTCCCCTTCGTGGCGAAGAGATCTACCAGGGGGAAATACCGTGAAGTTCCAAGTGCTCGGACCGGTGGAGATAGAGACAGACGACGGGGCCCAGGTATCGCCGAGAGCGCTCAAGCTCCGCTCCCTGCTGGCCTATCTCTGCGCCCATCACGGTGAGGCCGTGTCCTCCGGCAGGCTCATCGAGGCCCTCTGGTCCGGAACCCCTCCCCAGACCGCCTCCACCGCACTGCACGTCTACGTGTCCAAGCTGCGCAAGCACCTCCAGGCGCTCGACCTCGACGCCGCCGCGCTCATCACCACCCAGCCGCCCGGATACCGGCTGCGGCTCGTCGGGTGCGACCTGGACGTCTACGAGTTCGACCGGCTGCTGGCAGCGGCCCGGGAGCTCCGTCGGGCCGGTGACCGGGAAAGGGCTTCGAAGACCCTGGACCAGGCCATCTCGCTCTGGCGCGGACAGGCCCTCGAGGACCTGCGCGCCATACCCGCCTTCGAATCCCTCGGCCGGCGGCTGGACGAGCGCCGCTCCTTCGCCCACGAGCAGCGGTTCGAGCTCGAACTCGAACTCGGCAACCACAAGGCCCTCGTGGGTGAGATCTACGCCCTGCTCGACGACCGCTCGACGTGGGAGAACCTGTATGCCTACCTGATGGTGGCCCTCTACCGCAGCGGACGCACCGCCGAGGCCCTGGCCACCTACAGCAAGGTCCGGCGCAACCTGGTCGAGGACCACGGCATCGAGCCCGCGCCGCGCCTCCAGCGACTGCAGCACGCGATCCTGACGCACGCCCCCGCCCTCGACGACTGTGGCGCGGAACATCTGGTCGGCGTCACCGCCGCGTGAAGGTACCCGGACCGCTGCACAGTCCCCCCGCGGGGCGACCCGGGACGACCCCTAGCCGTCGGGGTCGAGGACACGAGGAACGAGGAGAACCACTGATGACCGGGTCGCGTGCCGCTGCGGATGCCCCCGCCGTCCCCTGGTGGCCGCTGCTGCGGCCGCACGGCGACGTCGAGCCCCGCGTACGGCTCCTGGTGTTCCCGCACTCCGGGTCCGGCCCCGGCACGCTCTACCCCGTCGTCGAGGCGCTGCCCGCGCACGTGGAAGTGCTCGGGCTGTCGCTCCCCGGGCGGGAGCGCCGCTTCGGCGAGCCGCCGGGCTGCCGGCTCGACCAGGTCCTGGACTCCGTCCGCGACGAGGTGCTCGGCCGTGACCCGCTGCCCACGGTGGTCTTCGGGCACAGCCTGGGCGCGCTCCTCGCGACCCGCGCGGCCCTCCTCCTCGGCGGGCAGTGCCGGGCGGCCGTCGTCAGCGGTCAGGTACCCGGTGGGACCCCGCGCCCGGCCCATGCGACGGCCACTCAGGAGGACGCCGTACGGCTGCTGCGCGAGGGCGGGGGCACACCGGAGTGGGTGCTCCAGGACCCGGACATGCTGGCGCACGTCACGGGGGTGCTGCGGGCCGACATCGCGCTCAGCCGGGAGGCCGCCGTGGGATTCGGGGACGTACGCCTCGACGTGCCGCTGCACGTGCTGGGCGGCACGGCGGACCCGTTGGTCCCGCACGAGCCGCTCGACGGCTGGGCCGCGCACACGACCGGGCCGTGCCGGGTACGCCGTTTCCCCGGCGACCATTTCTTCCTGCTGGCCCACGAGAACAAGGGGGAGGTCGCGGACGTCCTGCGCCGGGCCCTCGACGCGGAATTCTGAGATCCGGAGAACCCGGAGAACCCGGAGAACCGGAGAACGAGATCCCGGAAAACCGGAAACCGGCGAACCCGGCCCGTCGGCGCCGCCGTTCCGTATCGGCCGTTCAGCCGTCCTGCGGCCCGGCGGCGGAGGCGGCGGCGCGGCTCTTCACGGTCGCCGCATAGGTGTCCACGTATTCCTGGCCGGACAGCGCGGAGATCTCCCGGGTGATCCGGTTCGTGACCGCGCGCCGCGTCCGGCGGTCGGACTCGCACCCGGAATGCTCCGGGAAAGTCATCGGGGCGCCGAAATGCGCCTCGAAGCGCGCTACGTACAGTCGTTTCGCGCCGGCCGGGTGCACCCGCTCGGTGCCGACGAGGCCGCACGGGATCACCGGCGCCCCGCTGCGCAGCGCAATCCACGCCGTGCCGGTGTTCCCCTTGTAGAGGCGGCCGTCGGGCGAGCGCGTGCCCTCGATGTGGACGCCCACCCCGTGCCCCTCGCGCATGATGCGCAGGGAGGTCTCCAGGCCCGCCATGGTCGCCGAACCGTTCGTGTTGTCGACGGTGATCATCCCGACGGAGCGGAAGAACAGGCCCTGCAGGCGGCCCTTGAGGCCGGGCATGTCGAGCCACCCCTGCTTGCCGATGAAGTAGAGGGGCCGCGGGGTGAGCAGGGCGATGAATATGGAGTCGAAGAACGACAGGTGGTTGGCGGCGATGACGAAGGGGCCGGATTCCGGCACGTTCTCGACGCCGGTGACCCGGGGCCGCAGGACGAGCGTGAGCGGAATGAGGAGAAGCCGCCTCAGCAGCATCCGGAGCATGTTCGGGTCTCCTTCTCTGAACGTCTCGACCGAGCGTCCAACGGGAACATACGGGAAGGGGGAAGTGGGTCGAAAGGGCGGACCAGGGCGGTTTAGTCGAGCGGTCAGACGGGCGAAAGCAGCGCTTTAGCGTGAGCCATCGCGCCTGTTGTTAGGCTGCTCGGGCGTTTCACCGATCAGGATTCAGAGACGAGGATGTCGTGCTCCAGCCCGCCGATCTTGCTTCCGTCCGTGCCTTCGTCGAGCGCGAACTCGTCGACTTCGGGGCGGAGCCCGACGCGGTCACGGACGAGGCCCGGCTGGAGGATCTGGAGATCGACTCCCTCGGTGTCGTCGAACTCACCGCGTCCATCAAGCGCGAGTTCGCGGTCGACGTCCCCCTCGAAGCACTGACCAAGGACGTCACGGTCGCCGGGGTCGTCGCCCTGATCCGTGGCGGCGCGGGCGCGGCCTGACCCCGTACCGCCGCTGCCGCCCACGGGGCGCGGGGCCGGTCCCGGACCACAAGTCCGGGACCGGCCCTTCCCCTTACCCGGCCGGGTCCGTGAACACCGGTGCGTAGCGCCGTCGTTCCCACGGGTACGCGGGCAGGTCGAGGACCCGGCGGGGCAGGTCCGCGAACGCGGGCCGCGCGTCCGCCGCGACCTCCTCGGCCTCCGGCGGCGCGAGGCCCTCGGCGACCGCCGTCAGTACGGCCGCCGCCCGGTGCCGGTCCGCCGCCGTGACGCGGAGGCGGGTGGCCAGCGGCGTACGGCCGTGTGTGACGGTGTACGCGAAGGCCGGGTACTCCTCGTCCTTGAGCTCGGCCAGCCGCCCCGCCAGCCGCGCCGCGTAGGCCCGCAGCGCCGCCGGGGTCCGCGCGGACACCTCGAAGCCGCGGACCGCGACCGCGCCGCCCCCGGGGCCGGGGCCGGGGTCGGAACCGGGTCGGGCAGGGAGCGGCTCCTCGGCCACGCCGAGCACGACGTGCGCGTTGGTGCCGCTCATGCCGAAGGAGCTGACGCCCGCGTACGCCCCCGCGTCCGCCGGCCACGGCTCCAGCTCCGTGGGGATGCGCAGGCCCGTGCCCGACAGGTCGATGCGCGGGTTGAGCGTGGTGAAGTGCGGTACCGGCGGGACCGCCCGGTGCCGCAGGCTGAGCACCGCCTTGATCAGGCCCAGCACGCCCGCGGCGGCCTCGGTGTGACCCAGGTTGGCCTTGGCGGAGCCGAGCAGGACGGCACCCCCGGAACCGGTCCGGCCCAGGGCCGCCGCAAGGGCCTCGACCTCGATCGGGTCGCCCAACGAGGTGCCGGTGCCGTGGGCCTCCACGTGGCCGATGTCGGCCGGGCCGAGACCGGCGTCCGCCAGCGCCCGCTCGACGAGCCGGGTCTGGGCCCGCACGTTGGGGGCGGTGAACCCGGAGGCGCGGCCGTCGTGGTTGACCGCCGAGCCGTGGATCACCGCGTGCACCCGGTCGCCGTCGCGCACGGCGTCCGCCAGCCGCTTGAGGACGACGACGCCGCACCCCTCCGAGCGGGTGAAGCCGTTGGCCCGCGCGTCGAAGGGGCGGCACACCCCGTCCGGGGACAGGGCGCCCGTACGCGCGGCGAGGTCCGTCCCGTGGGGCGACAGCACCAGGTTCACCCCGCCGGCCACGGCGACGTCGCACTCGCCGCCGCGCAGGGCCTGCCGCGCCAGGTGGACCGCGACCAGCGAGGAGGAGCAGGCGGTGTCCACGGCCATGGCCGGACCGGTGAACCCCAGGGTGTGCGCGAGCCGGCCGGCCGAGAAGCAGTGCCCGTTGCCGGTGGCCCAGTACGAGTCGGGGCCCTCGCGCATCCACTCCCGGTAGTCCTGGCCGGTGATGCCCACGTACAGGCCGGTCCCGGCGGCGGCCGCCCGGGCGGCCGGGATGCCGGCGTCGTCCAGGGCCTCCCAGGCCACTTCGAGCAGCATCCGGTGCTGCGGGTCGAGGGAGCGGCCCTCGCGGGGCGCGACGCCGAAGAACGGGCCGTCGAAATCCAGGACCTCGTCCAGGAATCCGCCCCGGTGCGGTACGTCGTCCCAGGCGTCCCCGAACGGAGCGCGCCGGGACGGCGGGATCGGGCGCACCGCGTCCGCTCCCGAGGCCAGCGCCCGCCAGTAGCCGTCGAGGTCCTCGATCCCGCCGGGAGCCCGCAGGCCGATGCCGACGACGGCGATCGGCTGGGCGCCCCGCAGCGCCGCGAGCTCCTCGCGCAGGGCGCGGATCGTCTCCATGGCCCGGCTGACCGGAGTGGCCCGGGCGGCCGGGGCGGCGGGAGCCGCCGGGGCGGCCGGGGCGGCGGGAGCCGCCGGGGCCGTACCCTCCCGCTCGGTGGTGTCGTGTCGTCCCACTGTCATGCCTCCTGTTCGGCGAGCCGCTCCACCAGCGCCCCGGCCAGCGGCCGCAGGGCGCCGTACGTCCACAGCAGCGTCGGCGAGAGCCGCAGCCCGAAGTCCGCCTCCAGCCGGTTGCGCAGCTCCAGGCTCATCAGCGAGTCCAGTCCGAGGGACTTCAGCGGGGTCTCCCGGTCGATGGACTCCGCCGGCAGCCGCAGCACCCGGCCGGCGAGCCGGCGTACGCGGTCCTCGACCACCGTGAGCCGTTCCTCGGGAGCGCAACCGTCCAGCAGCTGCCGGAAGTCGCCGCCCGAGCCGGCCGCCGGGTCCCCGGTGGCGCGCAGCAGGCTCCAGCTGGGCCGCCCGGCCGCCGCCGGATACGTCTCGAACCAGCGGCGCGGGTCCAGGGCGACGTACCCCACGACGCTCTCGCCGTCCCCGAGGAACGACTCCAGCGCCTGCCAGGCCTCCGCGGGCTCGAAGCCGTCCATGCCGCGGTCGGCGAGCCGGTCGCCGCGGTCGGCGGCGCGGGCCGCGAGGCCGATGCCGTCGAAGGTGCCCCACTGGACGCTGAGCGCGGGCCGTCCCGCGGCGCGGCGGGCCGTGGCCAGCGCGTCCATGTACGTGTTCGCCGCGGCGTACGCGGACTGCCCGACGTTGCCGACGAGCCCGGCCGCCGAGGAGAACAGCACGAACAGGTCCAGCGGGTCGTTCGCCGTCAGCCGGTCCAGCTCGGCCGCTCCGTCGGCCTTGGGCGCCAGCACCCGGGCCACCCCCGCCGCGTCGAGGTTGCGGACGACGGCGTCGGAGAGGACGCCCGCCGCGTGGAAGACCCCGCGCAGGGCCGGGAGTTCGCCCCGGACCCGGGCGAGGGCCAGGCCCAGGGACGTCGCGTCGGCGACGTCCGCGTGCAGCACCGACACGCGGGCGCCGGCCGCGCGGAGCGCCGCGACGCGCCCCGCGGCCTCCTCGGTCGGCGCCGAACGCCCCAGCAGGGCCAGGGCCGTCGCGCCCCGCGCCACCAGGTGCTCGGCGAGCGAGAGGCCGAGGTCGCCGAGACCGCCGGTGACGAGGTAGGTGCCGTCGGGGCGGAACCGGCCGTGCGGCAGCGGATCGGCCACCACGCGGTCCACGGTGTGCGGCCCGAACAGCACGAACTTGCCGATGTGGTCGCCGTGCGACATGGCGCGCAGCGCCTCCGGCGCGTCGGCGAAGGTGTAGTGGGTGACGGGCAGCGCCGTGAGCAGGCCTGCCTCCACCGCGTCCCAGACCGCGCGGAAGAGCCGTGCGAACCGCTCGGGGCGCCGCATCACGAGCCCTTCGAGGTCCACGGCCGCGAAGCTGACGGCCTTGCGGAAGGGCGCGAGGCCCATCGTGCGCTCCCCGTGGATGTCCTTCTTGCCGACCTCGACGAAGCGGCCGTCCTCGGCGAGGACCTCCAGTCCGCGCGCGAGGGCGGCGCCGGTCAGCGAGTTGAGGACGACGTCGACCCCCCGGCCTCCGGTACGGGCGCGCACGGCGTCCGCCCAGGACGGGTCACGCGAGTCGAAGACGTGCTCGACGCCGAGTTCCCGCAGGTAGGAGCGCTTGGCCGCGCTGCCCGCCGTCGCGATGACCTCGGCGCCCAGCAGCCGGGCCACCTGCACCGCGGCCAGGCCCAGACCGCCGGCCGCGGAGTGGACCAGGACGGTCTCGCCCGGCTCCACCCGGGCCAGGTCGTGCAGCGCGTACCAGGCGGTGGCCAGGACGAGCGGCAGCGCGGCGGCGTCCTCCTGGGTCATCGCCGCGGGCACCGGCCGCGCGTGGTCGGCGCGTACGGTCACGTGCGAGACGATCGCCCCGAAGACGCAGGCCACCACCCGGTCGCCGACGCGGAACCCGCTCGCGCCGGGACCCACCGACACGACCCGGCCGGAGCAGTCGCCGCCGAGCAGCTCCTTGCCGCCCGCCTCGTCGGGGTACGTGCCCACCGCCTTCATGACGTCGATGAAGTTGAGGGAGGCCGCGTCCACCTCGATCTCGATCTCGCCCGGTCCCGGTGCGCGGCGGGTCAGCGGCAGGTAGCGCAGCGACTCCCACAGGCCCGGCCGGGGGCCCGGATGCAGCCGGAACGGCTGGCGGACCGTGTACGGCAGCGGAGCGTCGGCCACCTCCGGCCGGGGCCCGCCGCGCTCCAGGCGGCCGGCCAGCCGGAGGCCGTCGCCGCGTTGCAGGACCTGGTCCTCCCGCTCGGCGTCCACCAGTTCGCGTACGACACCGGCCACCCACGGGCCGTCGCCCGCGGTGTCCACGAGCCGCACCGCGAGATCCGGATGCTCGCCCTGCAGCACCCGGCCGAAGCCCCAGTACAGGGCCGCGCCGGGATCGGGCGCCTCGGCGGCCGAGGCCGCCTGCGCCCGCGTGGTCAGCACGGTCAGGCGGGGCGCCACCGGCCGGTCCGAGCAGGCGACGGCGAGCGCGCCGAGGACCGTCAGGCCGGCCCGCTGTTCCGCCTCGCCCGCCGTCCGGTCCGGGGCGACGAAGACCACCTCGCCGCCGTCCACGGCCCGCAGCGCCTCCGCCCAGGCCGCGGCGTCGGCGGCCGCGGCCGGGGGCGGGGTCACGGCGTCGGCGCCCAGCGCGCCCGCCAGTTCCCGGGCCGGGCCCGCGGCCGACTCCGGGCCGCACACCAGCCAGGGGCCCTGCTCCCGGCCGGGCCCGGCGAACTCCCGCTCGTGGAAGCCGAATCGGTGCACGCGGCCGGCGGCCGGCGCGGACCGCCCGCCCGAGCGCAGCCGGCGCAGCTCCAGCCCGGTGACGCGGGCCACGGGCTGGCGGTCGGATCCGTACAGGGCCAGGTCGAAGAGCCCGTCGGCCCGGCGCAGGGCGTGCACCCACAGCTCGGTCAGGTCCGAGGGCCGCCCCGGCAGCAGCGCGAGCCGTTCGATGGCGACGGGCACCACGGTGTCCCCGTGCCCGCACAGGGCCAGGGAGAGCTGGAACGCCCCGTCCCACAGGGCGGGGTGCAGGACGAACCGGCGGGCGCCGGGCCGGCACTGCTCGGCGAGGACCACCCGGCCCAGCGCCTCCTCGCCGCGCACGCGCAGCTCGCGTACGCCCTGGAAGGCGGGGCCGTACCGGAGGCCGCGCTCGGTGCAGGTCCGGTAGAACGCGGCGCCGTCGACGGCGGCCTCCCGCAGCAGGGCGGCCGGGAACCGCGGTACGCAGACCTGCTCGTTGCGGTACGAGGCGTGCGCCGTCATGTGCCGGGTCCAGCCGTCGGCGCCGTCGGCCAGCGACAGCACCTCCAGGCCGGCGCCCTCGGCGGAGTCCTCCCGCCACACGCCGCCCAGGTGCAGCCCGCCGTCGGCGAGCGTCATGTCGCTCAGGAAGGACAGGCCGCGCAGCGACTGCGGGACGCCGCCGGTACGGGCGGCCGCGGTGCCCAGGCACAGCTCGACGGTGGCCGCCGCGGGCACGACCACGGCGTCGTGCACCCGGTGGTCGGCGAGCCAGGGGTGGGATCCGAGGCCGATGTCGGCGGTGCCGTGCCAGGTCCCGGCCTCGGTCGGCAGCGGGACCAGCGGGAAGGCGAAGGCGGCCGAACGGCCCGCACCGCGCTGCGGCGCACCGACCCAGTGGCTCTCGCGCTGCCACGGGTACGCGGGCACTCCCGCGTCCCGCGAGCGGGGGCGCGGGCCGTACGGCGTCAGACCCGCCACGTGCGCCTCCGCGAAGCTCTCCGCGAGGTCCTCGGGTGCGCCCCGGTCCCGGTGCAGGGTCCCCAGCACGGCCGGCGGCTCCTTGCGCAGCGCGCCGATCTGCTCCAGGGCGGGCACCAGGACCGGGTGGGCGCTGACCTCCACGACGTGGGTGACGCCCTCGTCCAGGAGCGCGTCGACGGTGTCCGCGAACATCACGGGGCGGCACAGGTTCTCCACCCAGTACGCGCCGTCCATCTCCGGGCCGTCCAGCACCGCGGTGCGCACCGTGGACATGAGCGGGATCCGGGCGGCGGCGGGCCGCACCGGGGCGAGCACCTCGTGCAGTTCGTCGGTGAGTTCGCGCATGAGCGGGCTGTGGGAGGCGTAGTCCACGTTGACGAGCCGGCAGTACGTGCCGTCCGCCTCCAGGAGCTCCTTCAGCAGCAGCACCGAGTCGCCGTCGCCGGAGAGCACGCAGGAGTGGGGCCCGTTGTGCACGGCCAGCGCCACGCAGTCCTCGAAGCCCTCCAGGGCCGCGACGGCCGACACCGCGTCGAGGTCCACGGCGAGCATCCGGCCGGTGCCCGCGGCCGTGCGCAGCAGGACGGCGCTGCGCCGGGCCACGACCAGGGCGGCGTCCTCCAGGGAGAGGATCCCGGCCACGGTGGCAGCGGCGATCTCGCCCTGGCTGTGGCCGACGACGACGTCCGGCTCCACACCCGCCGCGCGCCATGCGGCGGCCAGGGCCACGGAGACCGCCCACAGCACCGGCTGGACGATGTCGACGCGGCCCGTCCAGGCGTCGCCGTCCCGGCCGGTGAGCACATCGGTCAGGGACCACGCGGTGTGCGGGGCCAAGGCGGCCGCGCACTGGTCGATCACGTCCGCGAAGGCGGGGTCCTCGGCGTACAGGCGGGCGCCCATGGCGGCCCACTGCGAGCCCTGGCCGGGGAAGACGAAGGCGGTACGGCCGTGCTCGCGGGCCCGGCCGCTGACGGTGCCGGACGAGGTGGCGTCCGGCTCGGCCGCGTACGCGTCGAGTGCGGCGCGCAGCCCGTCACCGTCGGTGGCGACCAGCCCGGTCCGGAAGGGGAACTGGTCGCGCTGCCAGCCGAGCGTCGCGGCGATCTCCCGCGGATCGGCGCCGGGCCGGTCGAGGGCGGCGCGCACGTCGCGGGCGCGCTGCAGCAGCGCGGCCCGGCTGTGGGCGCTCAGCGGCAGCAGGAAAGGCGCGTCGGGTCGGCGCCGCGCCGACCCGTCCGCGCCGTCGGCTCCGGCGGCGGAGGCGGTGTCTCCGGTGTCGGCCGGCGGGGCGGTGGTGATCACGGCGTGGGCGTTGGTGCCGCCCCAGCCGAAGGAGCTGACGCCCAGGTAGACCGGGCCGTCCTCGGGCAGCGGCAGCGGTTCCCGCACGACTTCCAGGCCCAGTTCGTCGAAGGGGATGTCGGGGTTCAGCTCCGCGGAGTGCAGGCTGGGCGGCACCACGCCGTTCTTCAGCGACAGCACCGCCTTGAAGAGGCCGGCGAGCGCGGCCACGGGTTCCAGGTGCCCGATGTTCGTCTTGACCGACCCGATGCCGAGCGGCCGGCCGGCCCGCTCGGGGGCCTGGCCCAGCACCCGGCCGAGGGCCGTCGCCTCGACGGGATCGCCCGCCCGGGTGCCGGTGCCGTGCGCCTCCACGTACGCGACCCGGTCGAGGGGGATGCCGCTGTCCTGGTAGACGCGGCGCAGCAGGTCCTCCTGTCCGGCCTGACTGGGGGTCACCAGGCTGGTGCCGCCGCCGTCGTTGTTCGCGGCGGTCCGCACGATCACGGCGTGCACCCGGTCCCCGTCCCGGCGGGCCAGCGCCAGCGGCTTGAGGTAGACCGCGGCCACGCCCTCGCCGCGGACGAACCCGTCGGCGCCCGCGCCGAATGCGCTGCACCGGCCCTTCGGGGAGAGCCCGCCGAAGTGGGTGAGCCCGATCGTCACGTCCGGGGTCAGCATCAGGTTGGCCGCGCCGACCAGCGCCCCGTCGACGTCGCCGGAGCGGATGGCCTGACAGGCCAGGTGCAGGGCGACCAGGGAGGAGGAGCAGCCCGTCTCCAGCGTCAGGCTCGGGCCGGTCAGGCCGAGGAAGTACGAGATGCGCGCGGACAGCATGTCGAGCGCGTTGCCGGAGATGGAGTGCTGGGTGGGTCGGGCGCCGCGGTCCTCGCGCAGCCGCTCGTAGTCCTGCCACAGACCGCCGAAGTAGACGCCGGTACGGGTGCCGGCGAGGCTCGCGGTGGGCACCCCGGCGTCCTCCAGCGCCAGCCAGCTGGTCTCCAGCATCAGCCGCTGCTGCGGGTCGAGCACCTCGGCCTCGCGCGGCGAGACCCCGAAGAACGCGGCGTCGAACGCGTCGACGCCCTCCAGGAACCCGCCGTGGCCCTGGATCTCCTTCTCCGGGTCCAGGGGCTGGTCGGTGTTCCAACGGGCCGCCGGGATCGGGCGGATCGCGTCGCCGCGGTCCATCAGCAGGTCCCAGAACCGGTCCGTGTCGGGGGCGTCGGGGAACCGTCCCGCCATCCCCACGATGGCGATCGGCTCAGCCGGGTCGTGATGCACTTCCTACCTCCGTACGGCAGGGGTCCGGACGTCCGGTTCTCCCTGGTGGGTTCATGGGTTCGTCTCCCGCGGGCCCGCCCCGCGGGGCGGGCCGGGGCGGCCCGGGCGGGACCGGGGGCTCAGCGCAGGACCAGGGCCGCGGCCTGCCCGTCGTCGTCGGTCGTCAGGACCAGGGCGGGGCCGCCCGCCCGCTCGCGCGGGACGTCCGATGCCGCCACGGCGGGCAGGCCGGGGTCCCGAACGGCCAGGCCCGCCGTGGGCGGGACGCGCCCGTCGGCCAGGGCCCGCGCGGTCAGCGCCACTTGCAGCAGGGCGCCGGCGCCCGCGCAGTCCCCGAGGGCCCCGAAGGGGCTGTAGACGGCGGCCCTGGAGCCGACGGCCCCGTGCACGGCGAAGGCCTCCGCGCGGTCGGTGTGCCGGCCCCCGGCGGCGGAGGAGCAGACGACGGACAGCTCCCCGGCCCGCACGCCGGCGTCGGCCAGCGCCGCCGCGACCGCGGGAGCGGCGGCGCTCCCGCCGTCCGCCCCGCCCCGCAGGACGCTCAGGCCCGCGATCTCCGCGTGCACCCGGCCACCCCGGGCCCGGGCCCGCGCGGTGTCCTCGACGACGAGCACCACGGCCGCCTCACCGGGCGGGGCGCCCGCGCGGTCCGCGGCGAACGGCCGGGGGGCCCGCCCCGGCCCGCCGGCGAGCCGCAGCGGATCCAGGACGTCCACGGCCGCCACGAGCACGACCTGCGCCTGCCCCGTACGGATGTGGTCGGCGGCGACGGCCAGGGCGTGGGCCCCCGAGCAGCGCCCGGCGGTGACCGTGAGGATGCTGCCCTGCGCACCGGAGGCCATGGACAGGTCCGAGGCCGCGGCGTTCAGACTGCCCTGCGGGCCGGCGTACGGGCTGACCAGCTCGGGGCCGAGGGTCAGGCCGTCGCGCAGCACCGTCAGGTACCCCGACAGGCCGCCGCCGGCGGTACCCAGCACGACGGCGGTCTCTTCCGGGTCGGGCGTCGCGGCCGGCTCGAACCCGGCGTCCCGCCAGGCGAGCGTGCCGACCCGGGAGACCAGCAGCGACTCCCGGCTCAGCGCCCGCAGCCGCTTGCGGCCGAAGGCCGGTACGTCGGGCAGGTCGTCGGCGAGCGCACCGGACAGGGCCCGCACCGGACCCGGGTACAGGCCGTCGGTGGCGGCCGTCTCCGTGAAACCGGTCCGGCCGGCCAGCAGCGCCTCCCAGGTCGCGTCGAGGCTGCCGCCGAGCGCACTGGCCAGGGCCATGCCGGTGACGGCGGCCGTGGCCACGTGCGGGCTCATCGCGCGCTCCCCGCGGTGCTCGTGGCCGTGCGCCCGGCGCCGCCCACGCGGGTGAAGACGGTGCACGCCGTGTTGCCCCCGAAGCCGAAGGCGTTGTTGACGGCCACGCGCACCGGGGTCTCGCGCGCCGACCCGCGCACGACGTCCACGTCGCACTCCGGGTCGAGGTCGACCAGGTTGGCCGTCGGCGGGATCACGCCGTCGCGCAGCGCCAGGACACACGCCACCGCCTCGATGGCGCTCGCCGCGCCCTGGGTGTGGCCGAGCGCCCCCTTCAGCGAGGTGACGGCGGGCGTCCGCGGGCCGAAGACCGCCCGCAGGGCCTGCGCCTCGATCCGGTCGTTGGAGGGGGTGCCGGTGCCGTGCGCGCTGACGTGGTCGACGCGGTCGGGGGAGATCCCGGCCCGCTCCAGCGCCCGCAGCATCGAACGGCGGGCGCCGCTGCCCTCGGGGTGCGGGGCCGTCATGTGGTGGGCGTCGGACGCCGAGGCCCAGCCCGCCAGTTCGGCGTGGATGTGCGCGCCGCGGCGGCGGGCGTGCTCGTACGACTCCAGGACCAGGGCGGCGGCCCCCTCGGAGACCACGAGCCCGGCGCGGGCCCTGTCGAAGGGCCGCAGGAAGTCGGGGGCGAGGGACCGCAGGCTGGCGAACATCATCATGATGCCGCTCGACAGTTCGTCGACCCCGCCGGCGATCATCACGTCGGCGCGGCCCGCCCGGATGGTGTCCGCGGCGTGGGCCAGCGCGCTGTTGCCCGAGGCGCAGGCCGTGGCGACGGCGAGGCCCGGTCCGAGGAAGCCGAGGTGGCGGGCGACCGCGGCCACGAGGTCCGGCGCCGGCCGTCCCGCGCCGTCCGGGGTGGCGGCGGGCTCCGTACCGCGGTGGAAGGCGGTGACGGCCGGTTCCAGCCCGGCCCGGCTGCCGAGGAGCGTGCCCAGGCAGACACCGGCCCGGTACGGGTCCCCGGTCCACCGGGGGATCCCGGCGTCGGCCGACGCGGCCGACGCGGCGGCCGTGGCGAGCCGCAGGCTGCGGTCACCGGCGGCGCGCGGCGCGTCGAAGCCGACGACCTCGCCGGCGAGCCCCGCCGGGAAGTCCGCCGCGTCGGCGCGGCGCAGCGGCCCGGTGCCGACCACTCCGCGGACCGCCGCGTCCCAGAACCCCTCCACGGTCGTGCCGATCGGCGTGAGCACGCCGAGCCCGGTCACGACGACCCGTACGGGCCCCGTCCGCGCCGTCGCCGCCGCCGTCGTCGTCGTTGCCATCAACGCGCCCCCTCAGTTGCTGATGCCGCCATCGACCCGGATCACCTGTCCCGTGATGTAGGCGGCGCGCTCGGACGCGAGGAAGGCGACGGTGTCGGCCACCTCCCGCGCGGTGCCGATCCGGCCGAGCGGGATCTTGGCGAGGACGCCCGCGCGGGCCTTCGCCGTCATTCCCGCGGTCATGTCCGTGGCGATCAGGCCGGGCGCCACGACGTTGGCGCGGACGCCGAACCGGGCCACTTCCTTGGACAGCGACTTGGTGAAGCCGATGATCCCGGCCTTGGCCGCCGCGTAGTTGGCCTGCGTGGCGCTGCCGCGCACCCCGGCCACGGACGACAGGGTGACGATGCTGCCCCGGCCCTGCTTCATGAGGGCGAAGACCGCCGCGCGGCACACGTGGTAGGTGCCGGTGAGATTGGTGTCCACGACGCTGTTCCAGGCGTCCGCGTCCATCGTGACCAGCGGGCCGTCGTGGACGATGCCCGCGCTGGTGACGAGCGCGTCGATCTCCCCGAGCCGCTCCTGCGTCCGGTCCAGGAAGGCGCGTACGGCCTCCGCGTCCGTCACGTCCACCGGCGCGTCGAAGACCCGGCCCCCGTGGTCGGCGGCGAGGCGTTCGACGGCGTCGGCGTCCGCGGGCCGGGAGCGGTAGCAGTAGGCGACGTCGTAGCCGTCGGTGAGGAACCGCTCGACGACGGCCCGGCCGATCCCGCGCGATCCGCCGGTGACCACGGCGACCTTGCGGCCGTCCCGCGGCATCACGCGGTCCCGAGCTTCTCGGCCAGCAGCTCGTGCACGACCTTGAGGGAGCGCATCAGCTGGAGGTTCGACTCCTCCATCTTCACGCCGTACGTGCGCTCCAGGGTCACGAGGATCTCCAGCGCGAGCAGGGAGTCGACGTCCAGGTCCTCCCTGAAGTCGGCGGTGTCGGTGACCTCGGAGGCGTCGACGTCCAGGATGTCCGCGATGGTGGAGCGGAGTTCCTCGATGTCCACGGCGGTGCCGGTCTGCTCGGGCATGGTCGTTCTCTCCTGGGGTGGAGTGGGGTGGGATGGGGTGGGGGGTGGGACGTGCGGGTGCGGGACGGCGGTCAGACGAGGCCTTCGCCGCCGTCGACGTCGATGACGTTCCCGGTCATCCACGACGAGTCGGTGGCCGAGAGCATGACGACGGCCTCGGCGACGTCCTCGGGGACGGTGAGCCGGCCGTGCGGGTTGGACTCCGTGGCGTACCGGGCCAGTCCGTCGCTGCCGGGGATGCGCAGCAGCGCCGGGGTGAGGGTCAGGCCGGCGCGCAGGGCGTTCACCGACACGCCGGAGGGGGCCAGTTCGACGGCCAGCTGGCGCACGTGCGCGGCCAGGGCGGACTTGGCGGCCGACACCGCACCGTAGTTGGGCATCACCCGGCCGTCGCCGCGGCTGGTGAGCGCGAACACCTTGGCGCCGCGCGGCAGCAGCCCGGCCACGTACAGGTCGCGCACCCAGTAGACGAGGCTGTGGCCCATGACGTCGACGGTCATGTCCATCTGCCGGGGGGTGATGACCTCCTCCTGCCCCTCCTGGGGGAGGAAGGGCAGCAGGCTGCCGAAGGCGAGGGAGTGCAGCAGCACCCGTACGCCCGCCGGCCCGGCCAGCTCGGCGAGCAGCGGCACCAGCTCGGCGCGGGTCTGCTTGCTCGCGGCGTTGCGGTTGTGGAAGGACACCTGCACGCCCGTGGCGCGCAGCTCCTCCACCAGCTCGTCGACCTCCTCCTGCTGGGCCGCCGTGCCGAAGTGGACGCCGAAGACGTTCGCGCCCTCCTTGGCCAGGGCCCGCGCGGTGGCCCGGCCCATGCCGCTGGAGGCGCCCAGGACGAGGCACCAGGAGCCCTTGAGGGAAGTCAGCATGTGTACCTCTCAGTTGGTGGGTTCGGGGGTGTGGGCCGCGGCGAGCGCCACGTTGCCCGCGCGGGAGGCGACGACGACCAGCCGGCTGCCGCCGCCCGCCGGGAGGGGGCGCTCGGCCAGCCGGACCACGGGGGCGAGCGACCCGGCCCGCGCCCCGGACCGTCGGACGGACACCGGTGCGCGCCCCGCGCACCAGGCGCGCAGCACGCGGGCGACCGTGTCCCCGACGGGCGAGGGATCGGCCAGCAGCTCGACCTCGTGCGGGGCCGGGCCGCTCGCGCAGAGGGCGTCCAGTGCCTGCCGTACGGAGTCCTCCGCCCGCCCGCGGCCGTCGGCCCCGGACAGCGCCGGCGGCGGGAGGAAGCGCAGTACGGTCCGCAGCACCGCGCCGCCGGCCGGTACGGGTCCGCCCGCCGGACGCAGCACGAGCAGCGCGGCGCCGGCCTCGGGCTCGGCGTCGCCGGGGCGGGGATCGGGCGCCTCGGCCGCTCCGGCCAGCACCACGGCGCCGCGGCCCGCGGCCAGTTCGAGGGCGGCCAGGTGCAGGGCCTCGACCCCGGCCACCCGCGGTGAGGTCACCGTCAGGTTGAAGCCCTTGAGCACGTGCTCGGTCGACAGGCGGGCGGCGACGAGGTTGACGGAGAAGTACGGCACGCTCATCGGGCTCAGGGCTCCGGCCCCCTCGCGGCGGACCGTCTCCTCGATGCCGGCGTGCAGGGCCGCCACGGCGCTGTTGGTGCCGACGACGGCGCCGCGCAGCTCCGGGGCGTGCCGGCCGGCCTCGTGACCGGAGGTCTCCAGGGCCGTCCGGGCGGCCGCGAGCAGGTACTGGCAGGCGGGCGGCAGGTACTTGTGGCCCCGGCCCAGCCGGGCGCGGTGGTCGAACCACGCGGCGTCCGGGGGCGTGCCGTCCGGCGGTACGACCAGCGCCGCGCCGTGGACCACGGACTCGGCCACCACGGCGCGCGGCGCCGCCGTCCCGGCTTGCGTCCCCGTCATCGTGCCCCGCCCCCGAAGACCATGGAGAAGTTGCTGCCGCCGAAGGCGTACGCGTTGACCAGGAGGTTCGGGTGCTCCAGCGGGGTCGGCCCGTCCTGCGGCAGCCGGACCGGGCACGCGGGGTCCGGGCTGGCCAGCGGGACGTTGGCGGGGATCTCGCCGTGCCGGGCGATCAGCGCGGCGGTGACGGCGGCGAAGGCCGCCGCGGCGCCGGCGGTGTGCCCGATGAAGGCCTTCAGGCTGAACAGCGGTGTGGCCGGGGCGCGGTCGCCGAGCACCTCGCGCAGGACCCGGTACTCGATCACGTCGTTCTGCACGGTGCCGGTGCCGTGCGGGATGACGCACCCGATGTCGCCGGGGGTCCGCCCCGCTCCGTCGAGGGCCGCGCGGGCCACCCGGACCGGCTGTTCGCCGCCCGGGTCCGGGGCGGTGGGGTGGTGGGCGTCGCAGCTCCACGCGGTCCCCAGCACCCTGCCGTACGCGGGGCGGCCGGCCGCGGCCCGCGGCGACTGGAGGACGAGCACGGCGGCCCCCTCGCCGAAGACGGTGCCCCGGCGTTCGGCGTCGAAGGGACGGCAGGCCTCGGGGTCGGCCGCGCCGAGCCGGCTGAAGCTCGCCGGCGGCACCCAGGCGATGCCTTCCGCGCCTCCCAGCAGCACGGTGTCCGCCTCGCCGCGGCGGATCAGGTCCACGGCGACGGACAGCGCGTACCCGCTCGCGGCGCAGGCGTTGCTGACGCTGATGTTCGGGCCGAAGGTGCCGAGTTCCGCGCCCACCGTGGCGGCGACGGAGAACACCGGCTCCCAGGTCCCGGCGGGCGCGCCGCCGCGGACGCCGTCGCCGTCGCCGTCGCCGTCGCCCGGGCCCTCGGCCGTGCTCTGCGCCGTGCCGCTGTGGTCGCCCTCGCGTCCGCCGCCCTCGCCGCCGGCCGTGCCGATGACCACGGCCGCCCCGGCGATCTCGCGCGGCTCCAGGCCCGCGTCCGCGACCGCCTCGCGGGCGGCGCTCAGGGCGAACCGCGTGGCACGGCCCGGCGCCGCGTGCGCCGCCCGCGCGGCGTCCGTCGCGGGGACGCCGTCGGGCACCTGGTAGGCGAGGACGTCCGGTACGCGCTCGGTCAGGCCGGGTACGGCGGTGGGCCGCCCGGCGGCGGCCTTCAGGCCCGCCCAGAACTCGTCCGCGGTGCCGCCGAGGCAGCTGACCGCGCCGATGCCGGTGACGAGGACATCGGGGGTGGCAGAGGCGTCCAAGGGGTCAACCCGCCTTCGTGGGAGCCGCGGACGGCGCGGCGAGGTGGTCGGCGAGCAGCCGGTGGACCGCGTCGGCGAACGGCCCGGGCCGCTCGGTCATCGGGAAGTGGCCGCAGTCCCGCAGCAGTTCCAGTCGCCCCTGCGGCAGGGCGTCCGCCAGCAGGACGGCGTCCGCCGGTGCGGCGAAGCGGTCGTGCTCCCCGGCCACGACGAGCACGGGCAGGTCCAGGCCCCGCACGTCGACGAAGGGGCTGCGCAGGTAGCTCTCCCAGAAGCGCAGCCAGCCGTACGGACCCACGCGGTCGCGCACGAGGACGGCCATGTCCCGCACCGTCCCGGGGGCCCGTCGGCGGTCGGAGGAGACCCGCAGCGCCTCCTCGAGCACCTCCTGGAAGGTGCCGAGGTAGTGGCCGGCGGTGTCCCAGTGGAAGTCGGCCGGGTCCCTGCGGTGGAAGGGCGATACGAGGACCAGGGCGCGGGGCCGCTCGGCCCGCGGGGCCCCGGCGAGGTACTCCAGGGCGAGGACGGCCGCGAAGGAGTGCGCGACCACGACGTCGGCCCCGCCCGGCACCCGGCCGAGCGCGGCGCCGATCCACTCGGCGGGATCCCCCCGGTGACTCCACTCGGACCCGCCGGCCGTTCCCCAGGGCAGTTCCGCGTTCCACAGCTCGACGCCGGGCCGGGCGAGTTCGCGGAAGGACCGCCAGGTGGTGCCGCTCGCCGCCAGGCCGTGCAGGGTGAGCACGCGCACCGGGCCGGCGCCGCGGGCGGGCCGCTCCAGCCGGACCGCAAGACGACTCCCGCTCATCCGCCCCCCCGTTCCCGGACCGCCTCGGCCGCTTCTTTCGAAAGAATGGCGCCGACCCGGCAATGGTGAATTCCGATCGACGCGGCCGGTTTTCCCTTCCACGCGAAGTGCGGAATTGTCCCGAGCCGACGGCGAGCGTACCCGGGCATGACTAAAACGAGACTAAACAGTTCTGCCCGCACGGCAGTTGGTCGAGGCCGCGAAGGAAATTAAGGCAGGCTTTAGGGGGCTTTTTGGGGAGCGTGTCTACGCTATTGCGGAAGCCGAATCAAGGAGAGAGCGATGCTCGACAAGGTCATGGACCGGCTGCATGATCCGGCGGTCTACGCCCTGCCCGCCATGGCGCTGCTGATCGTGATCGAGATGCTGGCGATCAGGTTCGGCGACGACCACGACGAGCGCCCCGGCTACGACCTGCGGGACCACCGGGCGAGCATCCTCACGGGATTCGGCGCGCTGTTCTCGTCCACCCTGCTGCGGACCGTGGCCCTCGCGCTCTACCTGCTGGTCTACGAGTACATAGCGCCCTGGCACCTGTCGTCCACGTCGTGGACCACGTGGGTGTTCCTCTTCTTCGGCGTGGAGTTCCTCCTCTACTGGTACCACCGCGCCGCGCACGGCATCCGGCTCATCTGGGCCGGCCACCAGGTCCACCACTCCAGCCAGTACTTCAACCTCTCGACCGCCCTGCGCCGCAAGTGGGCCCAGTGGTTCGAGAAGATGATCTGGCTTCCGCTGCCGCTGCTCGGCGTACACCCCGCGCTGGTCTTCACCATGCACTCGGTGCACCTGGTCTACGGGCTGTTCGCGCACACCGAGAAGATCGGCAAACTGCCGCGCCTCATCGAGTACGTCTTCGTGACGCCCTCGCACCACCGCGTCCACCACGGCACCGACCCGGAGTACCTGGACAAGAACTTCGGCAGCATCCTGATCTTCTGGGACCGCATGTTCGGCACGTTCCAGCCCGAGGTGCAGCGCCCCACGTACGGCCTCACCAAGCAGATCGAGACCTTCTCCATCTGGCGGATCCAGGTGCACGAGTTCGCCACCATGTTCCGTGACGTGCGCGGGGCGAGCACGCTGCGCCACAAGCTCGGCTACGTCTTCGGCCCGCCCGGCTGGAAGCCCGCCGAGGACGGCGCCGGCCGGCCCGACGCGGGGACCCGCGACGGCGCCCGCGAGACGTCCGGCCGGGCGGCCGCGGGACAGCCGGGTGAACTCCTCACATGAGCGGGGCGAGCGGACACACCGCGACGGCCGAGGGAAAGGACCCGGCGTCGCCGCCGCGCCGCGGGGTGCGGGGCCACCCCTGGCTGACGCTGCTGACCCTCTCCGTGGGGGCCATGATGGTCTCGCTCGACGGAACGATCGTCACCGTCGCCCAGCCCGCCATGCAGGACGCCCTCGGAGCGAGCCTGACCGGCATCCAGTGGGTGACGAACGGCTACCTCCTCGCGGTCGCCGCCCTGCTGATCGTCGCGGGCCGGCTCGGGGACCGCTACGGCCACCGCACCGTCTTCCTCGTGGGAGCCGCGGGCTTCACGGCCACCTCCGTCGCCATCGGCGCCTCCGGCAGCCTGGGCTGGGTCATCGGCCTGCGCGTCCTGCAAGGGGTGTTCGGCGCGCTGATGCAGCCGGCCACCCTCGGCCTGCTGCGCACCGCCTTCCCGGCCGAACGCCTCAACATGCCGATCGCCGTGCGCAGCTCGGTGATCGCCGCGTCCACCGCGGCCGGGCCCGTCGTGGGCGGCCTGCTGGTCGAACACGCCTCGTGGGGCTGGGTGTTCTTCCTCAACGTCCCGCTGGGCGCGGTGGCCCTGGCCCTGGGCGTCCTCGTCCTGCGCGACACGCGCGGCGCGGCCGCGCCCGGCCGGCCGGACCTGCTGGGCACGGCCGTACTGGGCGGTGCGCTGTGCCTGCTGGTCGGTGGCCTGGCCCTGGTCGCCGACCAGGGCCGGCCCGATGCCCGGTCCCTGGCCCTGCCGGCCGCGGCGCTGCTGCTCGGCGGCTTCTTCGCCTGGTGGGAGCGGCGCGCCGACGATCCCCTGGTGCCGCCGCGCCTCTTCCGGTCGCGGCGCTTCACGGTCGGCGTGCTGACGCTGCTCTCCATGGCCTTCGTCATGGTCGGCGCCCCGTTCGTCCTGATCTTCTACTTGCAGAACGTGCTCGGGCTGTCCCCGGCCGACTCGGGCATCCGGGTGCTGGGCCTGACCCTGCTGATGATCGTGGGCGCACCGCCTGCGGCCGTGTGGATCAGCCGGTCCGGGCCCCGGACCCCGGTGGTCCTCGGACTGTCCGTCACGGCCGTGGCCATGTGCGCCCTGTCCCGGCTCGACGCGCAGTCGGGGACCCTGCAGATGACGCTGTGCTTCTTCCTGCTCGGGCTGGGTTTCAGCCCGGTGATGGTCGGCGCCACCAAGCTCGTCGTCAGCAGCGCGCCGGTGGAGCTGTCCGGTGTGGCCGGTGGCATCCAGCAGACGTCCATGCAGGTGGGCGGCAGCCTGGGCATCGCCGTCGTGGGCGCCCTCGTCGCGGCGCACAGCGCCTCGGCCCTGCCCGGCCGGCTGGCCGCGCAGTCCGTGGCGGTCGCGCCCGGAACCATGGACGAGGCGGTCCGCAGGGCGGCCGTCGGCCTGGCACCGGAGCCCGGGTCGGTGGACGCGGCTCAGGCCGTCCTGACCGGGATCGCCCAGTCGGTGTTCCTGGAGGGCATGCAGCAGGCCCTGCTGGCCACCGCGGCGGTGGCCGCGCTGGGCGCCGTCGCCGGTCTCTTCGCGGGGCGCGGGCGCGCGGGCGGAGGGCACGGCGCGTGATCGAGCGGATCCTGCCCGCCGGGGTGGCCAGTTCGGCCCAGTACGCCGACGTCACTGCCGACTCGCTCTACCCGGAGGAGCTGGCCGCGGTGGCCGGGGCCTCCGAGGGACGCCGGCGGGCCTTCGCCACCGGACGGCACTGCGCGCACCGCGCGCTGGACCGCCTCGGCGTACCCGCCGGGCCGCTGCCCGTCGGCGGTTCGGGCGAACCGCTGTGGCCCGCGGGGGTGGCCGGGGCCATCACCCACTGCGAGGGCTACCGCGCGGCGGCCGCCGCCCGCTCCACGGAGCTGGCGGGGCTCGGCATCGACGCCGAACCACACGTCCCGCTGCCCCGGGGGGTCCTGGAGGCGGTGGCGCTCCCGCACGAGCGCGGCCGGCTGCGGGCCCTGTCGCGGTACCGGCCGGGGCTGCACTGGGACAAGGTCCTCTTCAGCGCCAAGGAATCCGTCTACAAGGCGTGGTTCCCGCTCACCGGGCGCTGGCTCGACTTCACCCAGGCCGAACTCCGCTTGCGCCCCGCACCGGGCCCGGCCGCCACCGGCGGCGAGTTCCACGCCCGCCTGCTCGTCGAGGGCCCGGTCGTGGCCGGCCGCACCGTACGGCACTTCACCGGGCGCTGGCTGGTGGCCGACGGGCTGGTGATCACGGCCGCCACCGTCTGACCGCCCCCCACCCGCACGAACGCGGACTACAGGAGAACGCATGACCACCGGTACGACAGAGGCACGCGGGGAGCACAGGACCTCCGGAGCCCGGCAGCTCCGGGAACTGTTCGCCCGCCCCGGCACCGTACGCATCATCGGCGCGCACAACCCGCTCGGTGCGCGCCTCGCCGAGCGGGCCGGCTTCGACGGGGTCTGGTCCAGCGGCCTGGAGGTCTCGGCCTCCCAGGGCGTGCCCGACACCGACATCCTGACCATGAGCGAACTCCTCGCCACGGCCGCCTCGCTGGCGGCGGCGGTCGAGGTGCCCGTCGTGGCCGACTGCGACGCCGGCTACGGCAACGCCCACAACGTCATGAACATGATCCGCCGGTACGAGGCGGCCGGCATCGCCGGCGTCTCCATCGAGGACAAGCGCTTCCCGAAGGTCAACAGCTTCATCCCGGGGCGTCAGGAACTGGCCCCCATCGCCGAGTTCTGCGGGAAGCTGCGCGCCGCCAAAGCCGCCCAGAGCACCCCCGACCTCATGGTCATCGCCCGGATCGAGGCCCTCATCGCGGGCTGGGGCATGGACGAGGCCCTGCGCCGCGGCGAGGCGTACGCCGCGGCCGGCGCCGACGCGGTGCTGATCCACGCCAAGGGCAGCTCCCCGGAGCCGGTGCTGCGCTTCCTGGAGCGCTGGGCCCTGCCGACCCCCGTCGTCGTGGTCCCCACCACCTACCACACCATCACGGCCACCGAACTGGCCGAGGCGGGCGCCAAGATGGTGATCTACGCCAACCACGGCCTGCGCGCGGGCATCGCCGCCGTCACCGAGACCTTCGCCTCGATCCTGCGCGACGACCGCACGACCGGCATCGAGGACCGGATCGCCCCGCTGGCCACCGTGTTCGACCTCCAGGGCATGCCGCTCCAGAAGCAGCACGAGGCCGCGTACGTCACCCCGTACGCGAGCCGGGCGCGCGCCGTCATCGTCCCCGGCCCGCCCACCGCACCCGGCGCCGGCCTGCTGGCCGAGCAGAGCACCGCGCTGCGCCGGGCCGACATCGCCTCGGTGTCGGCCACGGCGGGCGCCCACGGCCACGCGCACGAGGCCCCGCAGGACGTCACGCTCCTGCCCGCGCAGGCGGACGCCGCAGGCGCCGTACTGGCCCTGGACGACGCCTACCTCGCGGGCACCGTGCTGGTCTCCGACGACGTGTTCGTGGAGGGCGAGCCGCTGCGCCGGCTCGTCGCCGCCGGCGGCGACCTCGCCGTCCTCGTCGACGTGTCCGCCGGGCCCGGCGCCACGCGCCGCACCGACGCCCTGCCGCTGGCCCTCGACTCCGAGGCCCGCGACGGCCGCCGCATCGGCGGCGCCGCGGGCAGCGCGGTCCTCGCCGCCACCGGCCCCCTCGCGGACGGCGAGTTCGCCGGCGCCGCGGCCTTCTCCGCCGCCGGCTTCACCGCGCTGCGCCAAGTCGCCGAGAAACGCCGCGCCGACGGCTCTGAGGCCACCCTGGCCGACCTGCTCGGCGACCTGCTCGCCGCCGGGCACCGCGTCCGGGCCGTGGAGATCGGCTCCGGCTGGCTGGAACTGCGCACCCCGCAGGACGTCCGCCGCGCCACCGAGCTGTTCGCCGCCCGGGAGAGCGGCCGGTGACCGCGCGGACCACACGGAGCACGCGGACCGGAGGGACCGCACGGCCCCCGGCGGCGACCCGGGGCGTCCTGGAACCGCGCGCCCTGGTCGACCTGCTCCGGCGGCACGGGTACGGACCCTTCACCGGCGTGCCCTGCTCCTTCCTCGGCCCCGTCATCTCCTGCCTGGAGGCCGAACACCCGAAGGAGTACGTCATCGCGGCCAACGAGGGCGAAGCCGTCGCCCTGGCCGCGGGCGCCGTGCTCGCCGGGCGCCGGCCGGTGGTCATCCTCCAGAACTCCGGGCTGGGCAACACCGTCAACCCGCTGACCTCCCTGTGCCACACCCTGCGCCTGCCGGTCCTGCTCCTCGTCACCTGGCGGGGCCGCCCCGGCCACCCCGACGAGCCGCAGCACGAGCTGATGGGCCGCATCACCCCCGACCTGCTGACGTCCATGGGCGTGCGCAACGAACTGCTCCCGGACGACCCCGCGCTCCTCGCGCCGAGGCTGGAGGCGGCCACCGCGCACATGGCCGCCACCGGACTGCCGTTCGCCTTCATCGTGCCCAAGGGCGCCCTCGCCCCGTACGAGGCCCCCGGCCGGTCCGCGGCCGCGACCGAAGCCCCGGCCGGCCCGCGGCTGATGAAGCGGGCCGAGGCGATCGGCCACATCGTCTGCGCCATGGACCCGCGCACCCTGCTCGTCGCCACCACCGGCAAGACGGCGCGGGAACTGGAACGGGACCGCGACCGCCCCGAGAACCTGTACGTCGTCGGCTCCATGGGCTGCGCCTCCAGCGTGGCCCTCGGCGTGGCGATGCACGCCCCGGACCGCCGCGTCGCCGTCCTCGACGGCGACGGCGCCGCACTCATGCGGCTGGAGGCGATGGCGACCATCGGCCGGCAGACGGACACGGACCTGTGCCACCTCCTGCTCGACAACGAGTCCTACGAGTCCACCGGCGGCCAGCCCACCGCCTCCGCCGGCGTCGACTTCGCGGCGATCGCCACGGCCTGCGGCTACCGGGCCGCCCACGACGTCGCCGACGCGGACTCCCTGCGCGCCGCGGTGGTGCGCGCGCAGCGGGACGGGGGAGCCCAGCTGATCCGCGTCCGCATCGCCCCCGGCTCGGATCCGAACCTCGGCCGCCCGGCCCTCGCCCCGCCCGCCTCGGCAGCCCGATTCAAGGAAGCGATCGCCCGATGAACGACAGCACGCCGGCCCGCCCGGAGCGGCTCGTCCTCATGAACCCCGGTCCCGTCAACACGGATGACCGGGTGCGCGCGGCGCTCGCCGGACCCGACATGTGCCACCGCGAGCCGGAGTTCTCCGACCTGCTCACCCGCGTACGGCACAAGACCACCCTGGCGGCCGGCGGGGACGAGCGGCACACCTCCGTCGTCCTCACCGGCTCGGGCACCGCCGCCGTCGAGGCCGCCGTCAGCTCCGCCGTGCCCCGGGACGGCGCCCTCCTCGTCATCGACAACGGGCACTACGGCGAGCGGTTCCGGCACATCGCCGACGCGCACGGCATCCGCAGCCACCGGCTCCGACTGGGCTGGGCCACACCCGTGGACCTCACGGCCGTGGACCGGGCCCTGGCCGCGGACCCCGGCCTGACCCACGTCGGCGTGGTCCACCACGAGACCAGCAGCGGCATGCTCAACGACGTGGCCGGGGTGACCCGGATCGCGCACGCGCACGGCCGCGAGGTCGTCGTCGACGCCGTCAGCAGCATCGGCGCCGAACGCCTCTCGCTGGCCGCCGACGGCGTCGACTGGCTGGCGGGCTCCGCCAACAAGTGCCTGGAGGGCGCCCCGGGCCTCGGCTTCGTCAGCGCGGCCAGGACCGCCTTCGAAGCGCTGGCCGACGCCCCGCGCCGCAGCTACTACCTCGACCTGCACCGGCACCACACCGCCCAGGAGAAGGCCGAGGCCCCGGCGTTCACCCCCGGCATCCCCGCCTTCTACGCCTTCGACACCGCCCTCGACCTGGCCCTCGCCGAGGGCTGGGAGGCCCGCCACGCGCGCTACTCGGCCCTCGCCGGGCGGCTGCGCGACGGCCTGGAGGCACTCGGCCTGGAGCTCCTGCTCCCGCCGGAACAGCGGGCCGCCTCCCTCACGGCCGTCCGCATCCCGGCCGGCACCGGCTACGCCGCCCTGCACCGGGGCCTGCGCGCCGAGGGGTTCGTGATCTACAGCGCCCAGGAACAGCTGGCGGCGGACTTCTTCCGGCTCTCCACCATGGGCCGGATGACCGGGCAGGACATCGACCGCTTCCTCGGGGCGCTCGCCCGCACCCTCCCGGACCGTCACTGACCCGCCACCCTCCCGGACCGGGACCGACCCGCACCCCGGCCGATCCGTTTCGACCACCGAATGAGGCGCCCGTGACCACCCCCCGAGCTGACGCGTCCGGCAGCCCCGCGGCGACGGCGGAGCCCTACCGGCTCGCCGTGGTCGGGGGCGGCCCCCGGGCCACGTACGCGCTGGAGAGGCTCTCGGCGACGATCGACCGGCTCGGGCCCGGGCGCCGCCTGGAGGTCCACCTCTACGAACGCACCGGCGCGTTCGGCGCCGGCCAGGCCCACAGCCCCGACCAGGCACGCACCAGCTACCTCAACCGGATCGGCGCCCAGGTGGGCTTCGCCGCCGACGAGACGGTGAACGGCGCCGGCCCGCTGCGCCCCGCCGCCCGGCGGCCCACCCTGCACGAGTGGTGCCGGCGCCGCTTCGAGGAGACCGGCGACCCGGACCTCGACCTCGGCCCGGAGGACTGGCCCAAGCGCTACGTGCACGGGCTCGCCCTGAGCGACATGTTCCGGGCCTTCGCCGCGGACCTGCGCCGCCACCCGGGCGCCGAACTGCGGCTGCACCATGCGGAGGTCGTGGACCTCGCCCCCCTCGCCGACCACCGGCTGGAGGTCGTCACCGCCGACGGCGCACGCCGCCCCGCGGACGAGGTGCTGCTGCTGACGGGCCACTCGTACCACGATCCGCGGCGCTCGGCCGGCCCCGCCGTCGGCGGCGGGACCCGCCACGTGCCGCACCCGTACCCGTTGGAGGACCGGCTCGACGCCGACACCTGCGGACCCGGCACGGTCGTCGGCTGCGCCGGCATGGGCCTCACCGCGATCGACACGATCCTGCACCTGACCGAGGGCCGCGGCGGCACCTTCCACGAGGACGCCTCCGGCCTGGTCTACCGCCCGAGCGGCCGGGAGCCGGCCGCCGTCGTGGCCTTCAGCGGCTCCGGACTCTTCACCTTCGCCCGGCCCGACAACCACAAGCCCAGCGACGGCTCCGGGGACCACCCCGGCACCTTCCTGACGCGCGAGGCGGTCGACCAGCTGCGCGCCCACGCCGGCCGGCCCCCGGCCGACGGCGGACCCGGACGCGCGCAACTGGACTTCGAGCGGGACCTGCTGCCCCTGGTCGTCCTGGAGATGGCCCACCTGCACTACGTCACCCTCTTCGGCCCCGCCGCTGCCCTCCTGCTGACCCAGCGCGCCCTGCCGGGCTACCTGGCCTTCGTGACGGGCACGCCCGCCGACGGCCCCGGCCACCTCCTCGCCCCGCTGGAGCGGGCCGTGGACGCCGTAGCCGACGTCCTGGAGTCCGTCCTGCGCGGCAAGTCCACGCTGTCCGCCGCCCAGGGCACGGTCTCCTGGCAGGTACGGGACGTCCTGCTGCACTGGACCCGGACCGTCTACGGCACCGCGGCCGAGGCCGAGGTGCGCAGCCACCTCGACCGCTCCCTGCCGCCCGGCCCGGTGACCGACGCCCTCTCCTCCGCCTGGGGACTGGAGACCTACCTGCACGGCAACCGCTTCGACTGGCACCGCGCCGTCTCCCCGGTGCCGCCCGCCGGCTCCCCCGGGGAGTTCCGCACGTCGGTCCGCGCGTTCATGGCGCGCGACCAGCTGTGGGCCCGGCAGGGCAACGTGCACAACCCCCACAAGGCGGCCGCCGACGGCGTCTGGCGCGACCTGCGCCAGGTCCTCTCGTACGCGGTGGACCACGGGGGCCTGACCGCGGCCTCCCAGCGGCACTTCCTCCAGCGGTACGTGCGCCACCACAACCGGCTGGCGAACGGCGCGGCCGCCGAGATCATGGCCAGGATGGCCGCCCTCATCGACTGCGGGCTGCTGGACGTGGGCGCCGGACCGGACGCCCGGGTCCGCCTCGACGAGAGCACCGGCAAGGCCGTGGTGGAGGGCCCGCACACGGGTCTGTCCCGCCCCGTCGACGTCCTGGTCGAGGCCCGCATGCACGGCTTCGACCCGCGGCTCGACGTGCTGCCGCTCTACCGGAACCTGCTGGACCGGGGCCTGGTGCGGCTGTGGCGCAACGAGTCCGCGGACGGCGAGGTCTTCCAGCCGGGCGGGCTCGACCTGACCCCGGAGTTCCACCCCGTCACCTGCGACGGCACGCCGGACCCGCGGATCACCGTCCTGGGCGTGCCCGCCGAGGGCGCCCGGTCCTTCCTGCTGTCGGCGCTGCGCCCGAACGCCGACCACTACGTCATGCGGGACACCCTGGTGTGGCTGGACCGCTTCTGGCCGAGGGCCACGGCCCGCTGACCCCGCGGGCCGCCGACCCTCCCCGGCGGGCCGCGGAACCACCGAGGGGCCCCCGCGCGGTGCGGGGGCCCCTCGGCATGCCGGTGCCGCGGGTCTAGAACATGTCCTTGACGACGCCGACGGCGACCAGGCCCGCCACCACCAGCACACCGATGGCGACGAGCCCGGCGCGGCGCCAGGCCGGCACCGCGCACACGGCGACGAGCGCCGGTCCCAGCGCCAAGCCGACCAGGTTCGGCGCGTCGGTGGCGGGGGCGTCGTGCGGTGCGAGGGGGCCGATGATCGCGAGCGCGTAGGTCTGCAGCGCGAGGGAAGCCGCCGCTGCCGCCTTGCGCGGCCGTACCCCGACCAGGGGCAGGGCGACGGCGAAGACGACCGCGGCGAGGACCGCCCACATCAGGAAGCCCGTGACCGGGTAGTGCGGGAAGCAGATCTGGTTGCCGCCCGCGCAGCTGCGGATCGATTCGGCGCTGGCCCACTGCCACAGGGCGAGCGCCAACCACCCGGTGAGCGCGCCGGTCGACGCGGAACCGAGGACGCCGTAAGCCTTCTTCATGGGCCGAGCCTTTCAGAGGAACAGGCGGGGGCCCTGAGTACGGATACTCAGGGCCCCGTCAGCCGGAGGCTGTCACTTCATCGGACTGTTGAGCGTCTTCTGCAGGGAGTCCGCGTAGTGCCGGGCGCCCGCGATCTTCGGGTGGAAGGACTGGGCGGACGGCTTCTGGATGTCCTCCTCGTCACTGGGGGTCTTGTCCGCGACGATGCCGTGGATCGTCTCGGGACTGCCGCAGATCCCCTGGCCCGCGAACTCCTTCGCAGGGTCGGAGAACCAGGCCTTGACACCGGCCGCCCTGGCGTCGGCGGCGGCCCCGTTCATTTCCCCGGCCAGGAGGGTGCCGATCCCGTTGATCCACGGGGTCTCGGCGGTACCGATGCCCGGGACGCAGCCCCCGGAGCCTTCGAGCAGGGGCGGGTAGCCCATCAGCACGATCTTGGCGTTGGGTGCCCGCTCGGCGATCTCCTTGAGCGTGGTGACGATCGAGGGCCGCACCTTCTCCTTGATCAGTCGCGGCTCGGTGACCTTGAGCGTTTCCGACTGGCCGCTGAGCTTCGCGTCCTGGCAGGGGATGAGCCCCGCCATGAAGATGCATTCCGTGATGACGTCGGTGAACTGGGCGTCGTTGCCACCGATCGACATCGTCACCAGGCTGGTGTTCTGGTCGAGATAGCCCTTGTCGAGCTGCGGGAGTTCACCGAAGGAGGCCTGGCCGGCCTGGCCTTCGGCGTTCTTGGCGTTCTTGGCGCCCTTGTCGTCATGGGCGGAGAGGATGTTCTCCGTCTGCGCACCCGAGCAGGCGATCAGGTGGTAGTCCATGTTGCCGTCGCGGTCGTCGGACATGGCGCCGATCGACTTGGAGTAGCCCGGCAGGGTGGCCTGGCGCGACCACGCGTACTTGGACCGGTGGCAGCCGTTGCGGAGCTTCTCGTCCTTGCCGAAGAGGTCGGTCTCCTTGTAGTAGTCACCACCGCCGGAGACGGAGGCACCCTCACCCGAGGAGTACGAGTCACCCATGGCGACCACGAAGTTCGCCGGCTTGGCACCGAGCGGCTGGAAGCCGACGGCGTCCCAGGCGATGTCCTCGGAGCCGTCACCGTCGATGCTGTGGCTCGTCAGGGTCACCTGCGGGCTGCCGGTCGTGAAGTTGAAGACGCCGAGGTCCGCCCACTTGTTCTCCAGCACCCGCTGCGGCTGCACGCGCACGGGGCTGCTGGAGTCGGTGCCCTTGATCTCGTAGGCGGCCTGCCGGGTGTGCGCCCCGTGGTCCGGGATGTGGACCCACACGCGCATCCAGCCGCGGTCGGGCTTGTTCAGCGTCCAGGTCCCGGAGGTGTAGAGGCGCGCGCCGTCGGGCGTGCCCTTGCTGCGGGTGTGCGTGAACCAGAAGTGGTTGCGGAAGCCCGCGCCGACCTGGTGCATGTCCATCTTGCTGGGGTAACCGCCGCCCGCACCGCTGAAGGTGAACTGGAACGTTCCGGCGGACACGTTGTTGGCACAGTTGCGTGATCCACCCGCCGGGTAGTACCCGTTGGGCAGGTCGTCGACGATGTGCGTGCCCTCGGGCAGGCCGATGGTGCAGCGCGGCGGGTACGAGGCCTCGTCCGGCTGCTCCGGATAGGTCTCGTTGAACCGGTGGACGGGATTGCCGCACCGGGCGTCCTTGCAGTTCTTCCAGGTGGCCGGCTTGTTGTACCAGCACTTCAGGTACAACGGGTCCGTGGTGTTCGGGTCGCCGGGGAGCAGGCAGGCGCCCTGGCCGGTCTTGTTCGAGTCGTTGTCGCCGATCTTGGACTTGTCGCAGTCGTTCGACGCGTCGCAGAACAGCCCGATGGGCGGCATCGCCTTGGTGCGCTCGGCCGGGTTGAGCCACCAGGCCTCGCGGAAGCCGGCGGTGAAGTGGCCGGGCTTGTCCATGGCCTCGATCGGGCGGGCCGCCCAGCCGATGACCTTCTCCTGGTACGGCCAGTGCTGCGGGCTGGCGGCGTGGTAGTACGCGTTGTTGCCCAGCGCGTCCTCCAGGAACGGGGTGCGGTTGGCCTTCCACAGCGGGTTCGCCGGGTTGTTGGTCCAGCCCACGCCCCACTTGCCGCTGTTCGCACCCGCGGTCGACTTCGCGTGGTAGCCCGCGTTGTACGCCCACAGGGCGTACGTCCAGTTCTCGATCCACTTCGGGTGACCGTCGTTGATGACCAGGCCGTCCCGGCGAGTGGAGTTCCACTTCTCGATCAGGATGTTCACGCCGGCCGCGATGTTGGCCGCGTAGTCGAGGGCGACGGCCTCCTGCTGGACGACGGTCTTCGGGGTCTCCTTGTCCTTCTCGTGGCCGTGCACGCGCATGCCGTCGGTCACCTGGGTGATGCCGTAACCGCAGTCGGCCTCGTCCCACTTGATGGACCAGGGATCCACCTGCGAACCGTTGGAGGCGTACTTGACCCCGTAGAAGTTGCCGATCAGGGAGTTGGCGGTGACACCGGGCACGGCGTAGCGCGTGGCCTGCCACATGTTCGACTCCTGCGCGGTGATGCCGAGCAGCACCTGCGACGGCACGTGCCACTCGTCGCCGCGGTCCGGAGTGCCGTTGGGGTCGCCGTCCAGCGGGGTGAGCGGGAAGAGGGACTGCGGCGCGTAGGCCGCCATGCCCGTGTTCTTCCAGTTCGCCGGGCGCGTGGCCCACTTGTCGAGCCCGCCGATGACGGTCTGGTTCACCGCCCACTCGACCTGCCGCGGCGTGGGCTGGAAGGCCTGCTTGCGGGGGTCGTTGCGGGGGACCGAGCAGAACCGGTCGGCATCGACGGTGTCGTTGGCCGGAGCCGCCGCCGCTGCCGAGGAGACGCCGGAGGGCGCGTTCTTGGCAGCGGACTTCGGGTCGGACGGGGCGGCCGGCTTGCCGCCGCCGGCGTTCTCCAGGGCGGGGGAGGTGCTCTGGCCGTCCTGGAGGGACTTCCCGCCACCGATCGGGTCGGAGGTCGGGAGGGCGTCTAGCTCGACCGTCCTGCCCGTGTCCATGGCCTTGATCGTGGTGCGCGCGGCGCGGGCGCTCAGCGCGTCCTCGGGGCGCAGCCGGGAGTCCTTGCCGTCGGCCCAGCGGGTCATGACCGCGGCCTGGCCCTCGCTGGAGACCGTGGCCTCCTTGGCGATACCGCCCGGGTTCTTGACCGTACCGGGCAGCTTGCCGGTGTCCGTGGCCGTACCGGTGACGAACACGGTGCCGGACGGGGTGCGGGCCAGGTCGAAGGCCTCCAGCCTGCCGGTGGCCACCTGGATGCCCGCGGCCTTGCCGTCGGCCTTCTTGACGTCGGCGGCGGTGACCCGGTCGACCTCACCCGTCGGCTCGGGCGCGGTGGGACCGCCCTTGGCCGAGGGGGCGAGCACGCCGCCGGGCTTCCCGGCGGGCCTGGCGCCGGGCTGGACGCGGTCGATGAAGGTGACGCCGCCCTCGGCGTCGGCCATCAGCTGGAACGGGATCGCCGAAGTCCGCTTGATCGGCAGGACCTTGGCGTCCTTGCCGTCCTTGCCGTCCTTGGCCACCTTGACCAGGGTGGGGCCCTGGGCGGCGACGATCTCGCCGCCCACCGGGATCGCCGAGGTCACCTGGCCGGGCACCGTCAGGACGTCGGCCTGGGCCGTGGACGCGTCGACGCTGACGAGCCGCGTCTCGTTCTTCGGGGCCGTCTCGTCGGCGAACTGCGAGAAGACGGCCGTGTCGCCCGTGCCGCAGCCGGGGGAGAAGTAGCCGAGGCTGGCCTGCACGGGCAGCTTGGTGATCCGGCCGGACCGCAGGTCGACGAGGGCGGTGAACGCGCCGCGCGCCATCAGCTCCGGCTTGTTGGTGAACGTACGCGGCGCGTACGCGACGGCGGCGTGCGTACCCGACTGGGTCAGGCAGGCGTTGCCGATCCAGGTGTCGGTGTCGAAGCCGGGCTCGGACAGCGTGGCGGCGGTGCGCCACTTGTAGCCGTCCTTCTCGTCGGCGAGCAGGACGTGGAAGCCCGTGCCGTCGCCGGAGGTGGTCCACGCGCGGTCCTTCGACCCGCGGTAGTCCTTGCCGAGGGCCGCGGAGCGGTCCTGCTCGGGGACGGCATCGGGCTTGGGGGCGTCACCGCCGGGGGCCCTGGCGCCCTGGTCGGCCGTCGCGTTCGGGGGCGGGGTCGGCGCCGGGGCGGCGAGCGCCTGCGACGTGGCGATGCCCGCGGCCATGGACAGGGTGAGGGCGGCGGTCACGGGTATCCGTGCCCGCCTCAGTCTGTTGCGGTTCACTCTTCGCTTTCCAAGTTTGTAATGCACATGTCACGACCGCGCGCGTCGGGGGCCCCGGCCCTCCGGGTCGGCGTGTTGCCGGACCGGAGGGGGCTGCCGGACGGTGGGTCGGTGAGCGGGGCGACTAGTTGCAGGCGCCGACGCCGCGCAGGTGGTCGACGACGACCTGGCCGCCCTTCTTCATGTACGAGTAGACGGTGCCGCACCAGCCCTTGTTCTGGTACACGGGACCGGCGTAGGTGGTGAAGGTGCCGAAGTCCTCGGTGTCCGGGGTGCTGGTGTAGTTGTCCTTCAGCCGGACGCCCATGTACTGGGCCGAGCCGGTCTCGTTGTGCAGGACGGCGCAGACCGGCCGGTCGTTGAGCCGCGGGCCGGTCTCCTGGCCGTTGGTGTAGACGTAGATCGTCGCGTAGCGGCGGGCGTCGGGCAGTCGCTCGGCGAGGACGATCTGGTCGTACCCGGCGCCGCACACGGTCGAGGACGCGGCGGCGGCCTGCTTGTTCGCCTGCACGAGGGCCTTGGTGGACGCGGAGGCGTCGGCGGCGATGGTGAAGTGCTGCCCGGGGGTGTCGGCGATGGCCGCCTGGGGGGCGACGAGGCCGAGCGCGGCGAACGTGGTCGCGGTGGCGAGCGTGATCCGCAGCGAGGTCTTCATGGACATGGGGTGGTCACTCCTCTGAATTGCCATGATGTGGCGCGAACGAGGAGGAGCGGTCCGCCGTTTGCTCAGTGTCGGCCCCCCCGACGATCGCTTGGGGAAGCTACCAAGGGCGAATTCGGGAGGAACGACGCATGAAGCCGATACCGCCGGGCATCGGAAGAAATTTAACCGCGGTGCACGAACCGGCTTTAGCCAGAGGATAGGTGCGCCGACCTGCACACCAGCCGGCCCCGGGCGCGGGAAGGCCGGAGCCGCGGTCGCGCGCGACTCCGGCACGGGGCCCCGTGGTGGACCCGAGGCCTACGGCCGGGTGATGCGGACCTGGTAACTGCCGTCGCGCAGCTGCCCCACCACCGAGACGCTGACGCCCGCCTTCTCGTCGGTGAAGGTCTCGCCCGGCCGGAAGGGGGCGTCCGACAGCTCCGCGTGCACGTTGGGCCGCCGCGTGCAGCCGCCGCTCGCGTTCGCGCTGTCCGACACCGTGATCGGGCCGTGCCCGGTGTCCACGTCGGAGTCCACCTTGTAGACGAGGACCCCGGGCTTGCAGACGGCCTCGTCGTTCCCGGCCCGGGTCCGCACCTCCACCGCGTACCCGGCGCTCTCCGAGAGCGGGACGAAGGCCAGTTTCGTACCGCCCCGCACACCCAGCGGGGACAGGGTGTGGTCACTGGTGCCCGGCTTGGACGCGCAGCTGATCTGCGTGCTGTCCAGCCAGCCCAGCTTCCACTTGTGCCAGCCCATCAGGTCGTTGTTGGCGCCCCAGTCCTCGCTCATGATGTCCCAGTGCCCGACCGTGCTCCCGCCGTCGGAGGTGTAGAGGTCGGGCAGCCCGAAGACGTGCCCGTTCTCGTGCGGGAGCACCCGGTAGCCGGTCTCCCGGTAGGTCCCGGAGCCGTCGTCCTGCCGGCTGTAGACGAAGGACGTGTTGGCCAGCGGCACCCCGTCGGCGACGGGGGCCTCGCCGTTGCCCGAGAAGGTCACCGACAGGACGGTGTCCAGGGCGGACGGCCCGGCGTTCGGCGTGAGCAGGATGTTGATCAGGTCGTACCGGCTGAAGTCCACCTCGGGGTCGGCGGCCTTCGCGATGTGCTCGACGAGCTGCCGGTAGCCCGGCTCGTACGGGGACCCGCGCTCGATCCCGTACGCCGCGAAGGGCATCGGCATCCGCAGCCAGGTGCTTATCGGGGCCTCGGGCCGGTAGGTGAGCCGGCCGTACGAGCTGGTGCGGAACCAGTCGGCGGTCTGGGGGAAGAACTCCGCCAGCCGGTCCGCGGCCGTGCCCTCGCCCTTGGCGTCGGGGAAGTCGACCATCAGGTTCAGGGCGCGGACCTCACCGGTGGAGCGCGAGTACCCGGGCGGGGTCGGCAGGCCCTCGGACATCTGCACGCCCATGGTGCCGGCGATCCGGCAGGGCGCGAGGGCCGATTCGACGGTGGTGGCCGCAGGGCCGGCCGCCGAGTGCCCGCGACCGGATATCCCGGTGCTGGCGGTCGCGGAGACGCCGAGGGCCAGCGCGGTCAGACCGATGAACGCGCTGGCGCGGCGGGGCTTGCGTATCCGGTGGCGGGTCTGCGGCATGGAGATCGCCTTCGGGTCCGCGGCAGTCGGCCCTGTCCCCGACTGCGCTCTGTGCGATCACCCTCCGACGGGCGCGGCGCGCCCGCGCGCCGGGAGAGGCCGAACGTGCACGGTGATGTGACTCGGGTCACACGAGCGAGTGAAATAACCGGGGACGCGTTCCCCGTTTGTACGTGAGTCCCGCAAAGCGGGGACCGGCTCCCCGTTTGGGAGGGCCGGACGAGCTGTCCGTACGGCGACCCGTCCGTACCGCGTGTGATCCTGCCAGGGAGGCCCCGGAATGAAGAGCCCCACCGCCACCGCTCCGGCGGCCCCGTCCGCCCTCGTGGCGGCCGTGGACCCGGCCGCGGCCGCGAAGCCGGCTCGCGTACGGGAGGGGGGCGGCGCCCGGGGGGCGGGCACGGCCCGCGCGGGCGGCGTCCCGCGCCCGCGCGCCGACGCCGTGCGCAACCGCGAGCGGATCCTGGCGGCGGCCCGCGAGGTCTTCGTCGAGTTCGGCTCCGCGGCCCCCTTCGACGAGGTGGCCCGGCGGGCCGGCATCGGCAACGCCACCCTCTACCGGCACTTCCCCGACCGCCCCACCCTCGTCCGGCAGGTCGTGCTCTTCGTGATGGACCGGGTCACGGCCTCGGCCGAGGCCTCCCTCGCCGAGGAGCCGGACGCCTTCGCCGCGCTGTGCCGCTTCACGCACGCCGCGGCCGACGAGCGGATCGGCGCCCTGTGCCCGATGCTCGCCGAGGACTTCGACCGCGAACACCCCGAACTCCTCGCGGCGCAGACGGCCTTGCAGACGGCCGTCGAGACGCTGCTGGCCACCGGCCAGGACGCCGGAGTGATCCGTACGGACATCGGCGTCGGCGACCTGATGGTCGCCCTGTCCCAGCTCAGCCGCCCGCTGCCCGGCACCGCCTGCCTCGACACCGACCGCTTCGCCCACCGTCACCTCCAGCTCTTCCTCGACGGGCTGAGGGCACCGGCCCGCTCCGAACTGCCCGGTTCGGCGGCCACGTTCGACGACCTCCGGCAAAAAACCATGTGACGCGCACGAACCTCGCCAACTAGCCTTTTTCAGTCATTCCGCACAGTGAAGTGGGTACCTCCATGTCAAAAACAGCCGCGACCGCGCCGCTGGCTGCCGATCCCAGCCGCTGGAAGGCACTCGTCTTCATAGCCCTGGCCCAGCTGATGGTCGTCCTCGACGCGACCATCGTGAACATCGCACTGCCCTCCGCCCAGACCGACCTCGGGATCTCGGACGGCAACCGCCAGTGGGTCATCACCGCGTACGCGCTGGCCTTCGGCGGACTGCTCCTCTTCGGCGGCCGCATCGCCGACAAGTGGGGCCGTAAGAACGCCTTCGTCGTCGGCCTCATCGGCTTCGCCCTGGCCTCCGCGCTCGGCGGCGCCGCGAACGGCGAGGCCATGATGCTCGGCGCCCGCGCCCTCCAGGGTGCCTTCGGCGCGCTGCTCGCACCGGCGGCCCTCTCCCTGCTCGCGGTGATGTTCACCGACGCCAAGGAGCGCGCCAAGGCCTTCGGCATCTACGGCGCGATCGCGGGCGGTGGCGGCGCCGTCGGCCTGATCCTCGGCGGCTTCCTCACCGAGTACCTCAACTGGCGCTGGACCTTCTTCGTCAACATCCCCTTCGCGATCGTCGCGGCCGTGGGTGCCTGGCTGGTCATCCGCGAGCCCGCCGGCGGCCGCAACCGCGCGCCGCTCGACATCCCCGGCGTGATCCTGTCGACCACCGGCCTCGTCGCGCTGGTCTACGGCTTCACCCGCGCCGAGTCCGCCGGCTGGTCGGACGCCCTCACCGTGACGATGTTCGTCGCCTCGGTGGTGCTGCTGGCGGCCTTCGTCCTCGTCGAGTCCAAGGTGAAGTCCCCGCTGCTGCCGCTGCGCGTCCTGCTGGAGCGCAACCGCGGCGGTGTCTACCTCTCGCTCGGCCTGGCCGTGATCGCCATGTTCGGCCTGTTCCTCTTCCTGACCTACTACCTCCAGGTCGTGAAGGGCTTCTCGCCCGTCAAGACCGGCTTCGCCTTCCTGCCGATGATCGCGGGCATGATCACGGGCTCCACCCAGATCGGTGCCCGTCTGATGACCCGGGTCGCGCCGCGCCTGCTCATGGGTCCGGGCTTCCTGCTCGCCGCCGTCGGCATGCTGCTGCTGACCCAGCTCGAGGTCGGGTCCTCGTACCCGGCGCTGATCCTGCCGGCGCAGCTGCTGCTCGGCCTCGGCATGGGCACGGCGTTCATGCCGGCGATGTCCCTGGCCACGCACGGGGTGAACCCGGCCGACGCCGGAGTCGCCTCCGCCATGGTCAACACCTCGCAGCAGGTGGGCGGCGCCATCGGCACCGCGCTGCTGAACACGATCGCCGCCTCGGCGACGACCGCGTACCTGACCGACCACGCGGCCGAGGCCGCGGCGGGCGGCCCGGCCGGACAGCTGATCCAGGCGCAGGCCATGGTCGAGGGCTACGCCTCCGCCATCTGGTGGGCCGTCGGCATCCTGGTCGCCAGCTCGACCATCGCCCTGACCCTGATCAACACCGGCCGTCCGAACGTCGGCGGTCCGGTGGCCTCCGGCGCCGGCGAGGGCGCGGACGCCGAGCTCAAGGTTCCGGTGATCGCCCACTGACGGCGGCGCCCGCACGGGAATGACTGACCACCCCGCTTGGTTCAAATTTGAACCAAGCGGGGTTAGTCTTTTCGGGCAGCCCTGCACCGACGACGGAGGAGCGCCCCATGACCCCGGCCCCCGCACACCGGAACCCCGCGGCGCGGGGGACCCGCATGCCGGCCCTGTACCTCAGCCACGGGGCGCCACCCCTCGCCGACGACCCGGTCTGGCCGGGCGAGCTGGCCGCCTGGTCCGCGGACCTGCCCCGCCCCACGGCGATCCTGATGGTCTCCGCCCACTGGGAGGAGGCCCCGCTCGCCCTCGGCGCCACCGAGCGGATGCCGCTCGTGTACGACTTCTGGGGCTTCCCCGAGCACTACTACCAGGTGCGCTACGAGGCCCTGGGCGCCCCGCGGCTCGCCGCCTCGGTCCGGGCCCTCCTCAAGGCCCCCGGCACCCCGGTCCAGGACGTACCGGACCGCGGCCTCGACCACGGCGCGTACGTCCCGCTGGTGGAGATGTTCCCGGACGCCGACATACCGGTGCTCCAGATCTCCCTGCCCACCCTGGACCCGCGCCGCCTGATGGACATCGGCCGCAAGCTGGCGCCCCTGCGCGACGAGGGCGTCCTCATCGTCGGCAGCGGCTTCTTCACCCACAACCTGGCCGCCCTGCGGCACGCCGGCGTCCCCGGCTGGTCCGCGGAGTTCGACGCGTGGGGCCACGAGGCGCTGGCCTCCGGCGACATCGACTCCCTGCTCGACTTCGAGAACAAGTCCCCTTCGGGCCGCCTCGCCCACCCCCGCACGGAACACTTCGCCCCGCTCTTCGTCACCCTCGGCGCGGCCGACGCCACCGGCGACCTCGCCGCCCGCCGCGACACGGTGGACGGCTTCTGGATGGGCCTCTCGAAGCGCTCCCTCCAGTTCGGCTAGCCCCGCCGACGGCACCTCCCTCCGAGCCGGTTTCGGGCGGAACGGGCCACTTGTGGCAGATTCGGCCATTCCCTCGGCCGTGCAGGCAACCAGAAGCCGGTGCGGGCCGTCTTCAGGGTGGGAGTGCAGCCAGGGGCGGCGCTGTTCCGGAGTGACGGCCGTCTCACCGACGGAGAGGTCGTGGAGGTCCGTGGGCACCGCCGGATCGGCCTCGATTCCGGCCCTGACCTGCGCCTCTTCGGGTTCCCGCAGTCTTCGGCTCGTCTCGTGGCGGGGCAGGATACTGCAAGATCTCGGAAAAGAGGGAGCGGCGTGGGAATTCTGTCCCGATTCCAGTCGTTGTTTCCTTCGGAAGCGGGCACTCGGGAGAGTGTCCGAGGACGCACCACCCCGTCACGGTGGCCGTCCGGCAGCCGCACCGCGACCGAACTTCATCGCAAGGGAGCACGCATGGCAACCCGCGCCGTCGCCCGTCGTCAGTCCACGAGCAGCGCCCGCGCTGTGGGCGGGGAGATCGCAGACCGCGACCTGGTCGGCATGTACCTGGACGAGATCGCGCGCACCCCGCTGCTCGACGCCGCCAAGGAAGTGGAACTCTCGCAGATCATCGAGGCGGGCGTCTACGCCCGGCAGATCCTCGACGGCGAGACGGACCGCGCGGGCGAGTCCCCGGCCCGCGAGGAGCTGGAGGCGCTCGCCGCCGAAGGCGAGCGGGCCAAGGAAGTCTTCATCCGCTCCAACCTCCGCCTCGTCGTGGCCGTCGCCCGGCGCTACCCGCGCAGCGGCCTGCCCCTCCTCGACCTGATCCAGGAGGGCAACGCCGGCCTGGTCCGCGCGGTCGAGAAGTTCGACTACGCCAAGGGCTTCAAGTTCTCCACGTACGCCACGTGGTGGATCCGCCAGGCCATCACCCGCTCCATCGCCGACCAGTCCCGCACCATCCGCCTCCCCGTCCACCTGGTCGAGGAGCTGGGCCGGATCCGCCGGGTCCAGCGCGAGTTCAACCGCGAGAACGGCCGCGACCCGGAGCACGCCGAGATCGCCGCAGAGCTCGACACGACGGAGAAGCGCGTCGGTGACGTACTGGACTGGGCGCGCGACCCGGTCAGCCTCAACATGTCGGTCGACGACGACGGCGACACGCAGTTCGGCGACCTCCTGGAGGACACGTCCGCGATCTCGCCCGAGCAGTCCGTGCTCTCGCTGCTGCGCAGCGAGGAGCTGGAAGACCTGCTCGGCAAGCTCGACCAGCGCACCGCGTCGATCATCAAGATGCGGTACGGCATCGAGGACGGCCGCGAGCGGACCCTGACGGAGGTCGGCAAGCAGCACGGCCTGACCCGCGAGCGGATCCGCCAGATCGAGAAGCACGCCCTGCTGGAACTGAAGCGGATGGCGCGCGACACCGGCTTCGACGCGGTGGCCTAGCGGCCCGCGGCCAAGCCCCCCCATACGAGCCCCGGTGCCTATCCCCCCCCAGGCGCCGGGGCTCCCCCTTGCCGCTCGCCCCCTCAGGCGTGCGAGGAGCGGAGCTCCGGGGGCGGACCGCCGGTCAGGGGGCCGCGGCCGCCGTCAGCCGGGCGGCCAGTGCCGCGGCTGCGCTCGCCAGGGACGCGGGCTCCCGCACGGTGAACGGCACCCCCGTCAGCGCCAGCCGCGCCGCCACCCACTCCGGAGCGTCCGCGCTCTCGAAGCGCACCACGGTCTGCCCGCCACCCCCCGGCAGGGCCCCGCTCCGCAGCCACTCCGGCAGCTCCGCCGCCCCCGCGGCGAAGCCGACCTCCACCACGTACCGCTCCGTGCCCCGCGCGCCGAGCCCCCGCCGCACGAACTCCTCCGCGTCCACCGGCAGGGCCCGCGCCGCGAACCGCGCCCCCGTCGCCAAGGCCTCGGACACCCGGTCCACCCGGAAGGTCCGCCAGTCCTCCCGGTCCAGGTCGTAGGCGACCAGGTACCACCGGCTCCCCGTGCTCACCAGCCGGTACGGCTCCACGAGGCGCCGCGACTCGGCCCCGTCCCCCGCCCGGTAGGCGAACCGCAGCCGCTCCCTGCCCGCCACCGCCGACGCCATCACCGTCAGCGTCCGCGGGTCCACGCTCGCCCCGTCCCCCCGGGTCAGCGCGATGGTGGCCGACTGCAGCGCGCTCACCCGGCGCCGCAGCCGCGACGGCAGGACCTGCTCCAGCTTGGCCAGGGCCCGTACGGAGGCCTCCTCGACCCCCTCGATCGCGTGACCGGCCCCCGCCCGCAGCCCCACCGCGATCGCCACGGCCTCCTCGTCGTCGAGCAGCAGCGGCGGCATCGCCGCCCCCGCCACCAGCCGGTAGCCGCCCTCCGAACCCAGCGTGGCCTCCACCGGGTAGCCGAGGTCACGCAGCCGCTCGATGTCGCGCCGGATGGTCCGCGCGCTGACCCGCAGCCGCTGCGCCAGCTCGCTCCCGGGCCATTCGCGCGGGGTCTGCAGGAGGGACAGCAGGGACAGCAGCCGCGCCGGGGTGTCGGTCATGCGATCCAGGTTGCCAGCGAAATAGGACACGGACTGACCTACATGGGGTCTAGGTTTCTCTCCATGACCACCGAGACGTCCAAGACATCGCCCGAAAGAGAGAACGGGCCCGTACGAGAAGAGCGGAACGACGTAGCCCACGACGCACCCAGCTCACCCGCCGACCGCCGCCGCTGGCTGGCGCTCGCCATCGTGATGACCGCGGCCTTCATGGACCTGGTCGACGTCACGATCGTCAACATAGCGATACCCAGCATGCGCGCGAACTTCGGCGCGTCCCCCAGCGCGATCCAGTGGATCACCGCCGGCTACGCCCTCGCCTTCGCCGCCGGCCTGATCACCGGCGGCCGTCTCGGTGACATCTACGGCCGCAAGCGCCTCTTCCTCCTCGGCATCGCCGGCTTCACCGCCGCCTCGCTGCTCTGCGGCATCGCCGCGAACCCGGGGATGCTCGTCGCCTCGCGCATCCTCCAGGGCGGCATGGCCGCGCTGATGGTCCCGCAGGTCCTGGCGATCATCCACGTCACCTTCCCGCCCCAGGAGCGCGGCAAGGTGTTCGGCATGTTCGGCGCGATCGTCGGCCTCGGCGCCGTCTCGGGCCCCATGCTCGGCGCGCTGCTCACCGAGTGGAACCTCTTCGGCCTCGAATGGCGCCCGATCTTCCTGATCAACCTGCCCGTCGGCATCGCGGGCGTGATCCTGGGCCGCAGGTTCATCAGCGAGTCCAAGGCCCCCAAGGCCCTGCGCCTGGACCTCGTGGGCGTCGTCCTGGCCACCCTCGCCATGGTCATGTTGATCTTCCCGCTGACGGAGGGCCGCGAGAACGGCTGGCCGCTGTGGGGCTTCGTCTGCATGGGTGCGGCGCCGTTCGTCTTCGCGGGCTTCATCGCCTACGAGAAGTACAAGATCAAGAAGGACGGCTCCCCGCTCGTCGAGCTCTCCCTCTTCAAGGTCAAGAGCTTCGCCGGCGGCATCGCCGTCCAGCTCACCTTCGGCATCGCGACCGGCATCTTCTTCCTGGTCTGGACGATGTACATGCAGATGGGTCTCGGCTGGAGCGCCCTGCGCGCCGGCACCACCGGCATCCCGTTCTCGATCGCGGTCTCGGCCGCCGCGGGCATCTCCGTCGGCAAGCTCGTGCCGCGGTTCGGCCGCAAGGTGCTCCAGGCGGGCGCGCTGACCATGGCCGCCGGTCTGCTCCTCTACATCTGGGAGTCGGAGCGCTACGGCATGGCGATCGCCTCCTGGCAGATGGCCGCCCCCCTGGTCCTCATGGGCATCGGCATGGGCCTGATCGTGGCCCCGCTCAACGACACCACGCTGTCGGAGGTGCCGCGCCAGGACGCCGGCTCGGCCTCCGGGCTGATCAACACCACCGGCCAGATGGGCAACGCGCTGGGCCTCGCCCTGACCTCCGTCGTCTTCTTCGGGCTGATGGACGACGACAAGGTCTACGGCCCGCCGTACGTCGAGGCCTTCCGCGGCGCGCTGTGGTGGGTCGCGGCCGTGCTGCTCGTGATCTTCGCGGTGATGTTCCTGCTGCCGCGCAAGCCGATCCCTATCGACCAGCGCGAGGGCGCCGCCGAGCACGCCGCCGGGCACGGCGGCCCGGCCGCCGAGAAGGTCCCGGTCGGCTAGAGCGCGCAGGTCCCATAGTGATGCCCGCCCTCCTGGGCGGGCATCACCGTTTCCCCTGCGTCCGGCAGCCCGCCGCGGCGCGGGCCGTACCGGGTGGGCGGGACCCGACGGTCAGCCCCGCCACCCCGGCGGGGCGTCACCGTACGCGGGCGCGGTGCTCCATCGCTCCGCGCGCGGCCGCCTCGCTCTCGTACACCTCGCACATGTGCCGTCCGTCGGGCGTCGCCGTGTGCTCGACCTCCCAGAGGCTGAGCTCGGTCCCGTCCAGCAGCACGAAGGCGTGCTCGTACAGGCTGAAGCCGGCGTCCCGCCCGTCCGACAGGCACTGCCGGCCGCCGAACGCCTGCGTGATCTGGTGCGCGTACGCCGTCCTCAGTAACGCCGCCACCGGTTCACCGGGCCGGTCGCCGTTCTCCGCGCGGCGCAGCACCCGGCGGGCGTGGTCGGCGGACTGCTCCACCGCGTACTCCCGGTGCCGCCGGGCCGGCGGCACCGGGACCGCGAACAGCGCGCTCAGCGCCGCGACGTCGTTCTCCGGCTCCTCGCCGCCCGGCAGCAGCACCGGATCCGGGGCGGCGCCGGCGGCGGCCTCTCCGAACAGCCGGGACACCGCCAGGCAGGTCTCCGCCTTGCTCGCGAAGACCTCGTGGCGGACCCTGCGGTCGCCCTCCGGCAGGTACGTCAGCTCCCACAGGGAGACCGAACCGCCGTCGGTCAGCAGATAGGTGTGCCGGTGGGTCTCCCGCCAGACCCCCGTCGCCGGGCTGTGGTGGGTGGTGTACAGCGAAGAGCTGTGGGCGAGCGCCGTGCCGAGGCGCTCGACCAACCTGTCGGGCAGGTCGAAGGAGTTGAGGGCGCGGCCGAGGAGTCGGTCGAGGTGCGCCTCGGTTGTCTCGTACGGATCGCTCAAGGTGGGTCTCCAGGCCGTCGCAGCTTGTCACTTCGCGGAAGCTCAACGTAACCCCTGGCTCTGACATCACGTCCGGGGTTCGGTAAAACGTCCGGGAAGCATCGGCGGTTCCCGCCACCCCTTCAGGTCAACTTGCCTACGGATGGGCACGGTTGGGCACGCTCTGGGTGGGAGCGCGGGAGTATGGCCCCCATGGCAACGAATACAGTGGGCGTCCCGCGCCAGCAGGGACGGCCCCGCAGTGGACACGAGGGCGAACGGGACACCCCGTCCAAGGGGTTGGCCTGGCTGCTGGCCCTCACCGGGGCGGCCGGACTGCTGGCCTCCTGGGTGATCACCCTCGACAAGTTCCTGCTGCTGGAGGACCCGGACTTCAAACCCGCGTGCAGCCTGAACCCGGTCGTCTCGTGCGGCAGCGTCATGCAGAGCGAGCAGGCGGCCGCCTTCGGCTTCCCCAACCCGATGCTGGGCCTGGCCGCGTACGCCGTCGTGGTCTGCGTCGGCGCGGGCCTGCTGGCCGGCGCCCGCTACCGCGGCTGGTTCTGGCTCGGACTGAACGCCGGCACCCTCTTCGGCGTCGGCTTCTGCACCTGGCTGATGGTCCAGTCGCTCTACGAGATCAACGCGCTGTGCCTGTGGTGCTGCCTGGCCTGGGTGGCGACCCTGCTGATGTTCTGGGCGGTCACCGCGCACACCGTCCGTACGGGCGTCCTGCCCGCCCCCGACCCGCTGCGGGGCTTCTTCACCGAGTTCGGCTGGGCTCCGCCCGCCCTGCACATCGGAGTGATCGGGATGCTGGTCCTCACCCGGTGGTGGGACTTCTGGACCGGCTGACGGCGGCCGGAACGCCGTGCCGCGGTACGGCACGGCACGCACGAGGGCCCCGACGGCTGGACGCCGCCGGGGCCCTCGCCACTTCGGCGAGCGGAGATCAGCTGCCGGCGGAGAGGTTGCCGGAGAGGACCGGGATGTTGTCCAGGATGTGCGAGAGCGGCTCGTCGCCCTTGGCCTGGGTGGAGTTCTCGGTGCACTGCTGGTTCTGCGGGTTGGACAGGATCGGGATGTCCTGGACGCCGACGTTGATCGCGGCGATCAGCGACTGGGCGTTGAGCTTCGCCGGCAGACCGATGCAGGGCTTGTTCAGCGTGCCCTGGACCAGGCCGAGCTGCGGGCTCAGGTCGCCGTGGGTCTTCTGGTTGCCGTAGATCTGCTGGGCACCGTTGCCGTTGACGGTGGTGACGCCACCGTCGTTGCCGATGGCCATGGCCGGAGCCGCAGCGGCAGCGCCCGCGCCGACCGCAACGGCGGAGACCGCGGCGGCGGTCATGAACTTCTTGAACATCTTGATCCTTCTGTCGCACGAGTGCCCGCTGATGGAGCGCCCTGGTCAACTGCCCCACCAGGAGGTTGGTTCCGTTCCTTCACTCAAACGGCCTGCGCGCGTCGAATTTTTCCCCGGCCCGGGTGAGTGGCCTGCGGACGCTTGCGCGAAGCCCGTACGCAGCCCGCATAGGCGAAGGTTCCGGTTGCGCTCCGTAGGAGGTGTTCGCACGGTGGGTGAGGAAGCGGATTATCCGAGTCCGTTTGTGTGCCAACAGCAGAAGGAACGCTCATGCACCGCACGAAGCCGTCCCGCGCCCGCCTCCTCGTCCCGTCGGCCCTCGCCGTCGTCATACTGTCCGGCGCGGCCGCCCCTGCGGGCGCCGCGGACGGTGGCGGCTCCGCGGCACTCGACAGGAAGGTGGCTTCCGTCCGACAGCAGGTCGACAAGATCGAGAGCCGCGCCGCGGCCGCCGGTCCGATCGACGACCTGCTCGCCGGTCTCAACAAGACCCTCCAGGACCTCCTCAAATCCGTGGGGAGCCTGCTGCCGGCGGGGGTGACCCTGCCGCCGATCGAGCTGCCGAAGCTCCCGGCACTTCCGGACCTGGAGCTTCCCGACCTGTCCGGTCTCATCCCGGCGCTGCCCGCACTGCCCGCGGTGCCCGCGACCCCGGCGGTCCCGGAAGTCCCGGCGACCCCGCAGCTTCCCGTCATCCCCGAGATCCCCGAGATCCCCGAGATCCCGGACCTTCCCGCCGTGCCCTAGGGGGCGGAACGACCGGGAACCTGCCGCACGGTTACGACAATTGAGCCGAACAGGTCTGATCGTGCGCAAGGCCGTGTCGTCGTGGCAGGGTGGACCGTTTCGCTCGATGTGAGCCCCGGATCGGGGCAGAACATCGAACAGAAGGTGCACTTCCCATGAACTCTGCCAAGAAGGCCGCCCTGGTCCTGGCCACCGCTGGTCTCGCTGCGGCCGGTGCCGCCGGCTCCGCCGCCGCCGACTCGCAGGCCGAGGGCGCGGCCGTGGGCTCCCCCGGCGTCCTGTCCGGCAACCTGCTGCAGGTGCCGGTGCACATCCCGGTCAACGTCTGCGGCAACACCGTGAACATCATCGGTGCCCTGAACCCCGCGTTCGGCAACACCTGCTTCAACGACTGACGTTCACCGCACGACCGACTGTGGGCGCCCCGGCCTCGCCGGTGGCGCCCACAGTCGTGTCGGCACGCGTTTCAGCCGGGGCGGTTCAGCCCTGGCCGCCGTTGAGCTTCACCCCGCCGAGCAGCGGGGACGCCTGGGTGGCGCCGTTCGCGAGGCCGAGCACGGTGGCGGGCACCTCGTTGCGGACCTGGTTGACCCGCTGGACCGTGTCCACGACCTTGTTCACGCCCTCACCCTGCTCGGCCAGCGCGTTGCCCACCGTCTGCGGAGCCGACTCGGTGAACGGCCCGACGGAGTTCAGCGCCTCCGTCGCCCCGCTGGTCAGGCTCATGGGAGGCATCGCGGCCGGAGGCTCGGCGGCGAAGGCGGTGGCGGAGGCGCCGAGGGCGGCGACCGAGCCGGCGACGACAGCGGCGACCTTCGTGAGCTTCATTATCGAAATCCTCTTCTTTTTCGTGGGCAGAGGCGTCAGCGGCGACCGTCGCACCGCTTTCGCCCTGGGTAACGATTCCCCGCCGCTGCGGAAACGCCGACGCGTGCGCGGTGCGGAACGGGTTCATGACAGCGGCCGGAGAATCCGACGAGGGATTCTCCGGCCGATATTTCTTCTGATTACCGGTATTGCCCGTCAGGCGATACGGGACCGCCGGTACAGAATGGCGCCGCCCAGAACGAGGGCGGCGGCGAGGGCCGCCGCGGCCGCGGGCTGACCCGCGCCGGTCTCGGCCAGCACGGGCGCGCTCACGTGTGCCGGAGCGGGAACGGGAGCGGGAACCGGAGCCTGCGCGGGGACCGGCGCGGGGGCCGGAGCGGGAGCAGGGGCCGGTGCCGGTGCCGGCGGCAGGTCGACGGGGGTGTCACCGCCCGGGGCGGCCGGCGGCTGGTCCGCGGGAGGGACGACCTCGGGCGCCGGAGCCGGGTGCTCCACGGGCTGGCTCCCGTGCGGCGGCCGGGGCTCGGGAGCCTCGTCCACGACGGGTGCCGGGCCCGGTGCCGGGGCCGGCGCCGGGAGCGTGTGCGGGGCCTCCTCGACGGGCGGTGCGGGCGGCGTCTCCCGGACCGGCTCCGGGGCGGGCAGCGGGGCGGGCTGCTCCTCCACGGGCTCCGGCATCGGGTGCGGCGCGTCGGGCTCGGGCGCGTGGTGCGCGGGCGGTGGCGGCGCGGACTCGCCGTGGTCGTCGCACTCCTCCTCGCCCCCCTCCTTGCCGGGGCTGTCGTAGCCGCCCTCGTGACGGGGCTCCTCGTGGCGGGGCTCCTCGTGGCGGGGCTCCTCCTGGCGCGGCTTCGCGTGCCGGGGGCCCGCGGGGCGCGGCTCGTCGGGCCGGGACGCCTCGGGCCGGGCTTCCTCGGGCCGGGCTTCCTCGTACCGGGCTTCCTCGTGGCGCCCCGACTCCTGGCGCTGCTCCGGCACCGTGTGCCGGCCCCCGCGCTCGTCGAGGTAGCGCTCGAAGGCCTCGGCGTTCTCGGGGCTGAGGTAGCGCCCGTAGTCGTAGCCGTCGTGGGCGTGCGAGCCGGTCGAGGTGGCGCACGTGTTGCCCATCACAGGGTTGAGCGCCGCACCGCCGTCCACGCTGTTGCCGCACACGTTCGGCGCGAAGGTCACCGGTACCGAGACGCTGTTGCCGGCCAGCACACCCGGCGAATGCGAGACCTCGGCCGTCGCCCCGGGGTGCGCGTACGCCGCGCCGGTCGCGATGGAGAGCAGGCTCGACGCGGCCGCCGCCGTGAGCATCCCCTTGCCCAGTACCTGTCGGCTCAGTACCTGTCGCATGGGTCCTTCCCTGTCTACCGGCACTGCGGCCGGTGCTGAATCGAAGGTGGCCTCGGAGTGCACCGCCGTGCACTCCGAGGCCACCCCGAGGAGGTTTGCCCTTGCGGGCAGGCGCTTCGTCAGGCGTTGACGCAGGTGTTGCCGAACGCGGGGTTCAGCAGCGCGATGATGTTCACGGTGTTGCCGCAGACGTTGACCGGGACGTGCACCGGCACCTGCAGCAGGTTGCCGGACAGCACGCCGGGGGAGCCCACGGCCTGGCCCGTGGCGTCCGCGTCGGCCATGGCGGGGGAGGCTGCACCGACTGCCATCAGGGCGCCGGCGGCCAGCACCACTGCCTTCTTGTACGTCATTTTGATTTCAATCCTTCCCGCAGAGGCGTATCCACTGCAGAATTAACAACGAGCGGCGAGGGAAAAAGAAACCGCCCATTTTCGGCGGGGGTCCGGCAATTCACTCCGATGCTCGCAGTGAATTCGGGGGCCGGCGCTTTTGTATCGCGAATTCCCGGGGGGGAGTGCGAAGTCCGACTTCACATGCGGCGAGGCCGCCGCGACCCGAAGGTGCGACGGCCTCGCGGGCGCGGACCTCGGTCAGCTGCCCTGGGAGACGTTGCCGGAGAGGACCGGGATGTTGTCCAGGATGTGCGAGAGCGGCTCGTCGCCCTTGGCCTGGGTGGAGTTCTCGGTGCACTGCTGGTTCTGCGGGTTGGACAGGACCGGGATGTCCTGGACGCCGACGTTGAGCAGGGCCAGCACGGACTGGACGTTGGCCTTCGCGGGGAGCGCGATGCAGGGCTTGTTGAACGAGCCCTGGATCAGCGCCATCTGCGGGCTCATGTTGCCGTAGGTGGCCTGGTTGCCGTAGATCTGCGCGGCGCCGTTGCCCTGGACGGTGGTGACGCCGTTGTCGTTCCCGATCGCCATCGCCTGCGGAGCCATGGCGGCACCCATGCCCACGACCGAGGCGGCAACCGCGGCCGAGGCCATCATCTTCTTGATCATTGTCGTCCCTTTTTTGCAGGATTGCCCGGTAGTGGAGCACCCGGATCAACGCACCCGGCCCGGCTCGGGTTGCGTGCATTCACCCGGATGCAGCCGTTTCGGGCGGCGCGGTTGACGGTCAGGCGTTCACGCAGGTGTTGCCGAAGGCGGGGTTCAGCAGGGCGATCACGTTCACGGTGAGGCCGCAGGCGTTCACCGGGACGTCGACGGGAACCTGGAGGAGGTTGCCGGACAGGACGCCGGGGGACCCGCCGGTGAAGCCGTCGGCCGTCGCACCGTCCCCGCCGTGTGCGGAGGCGAGGCCCGCGCCGCCGAGGAGTACGGCCGCGCCGGCGACGGCGAGGGTGGTGCCGCGCACCAGCCTCTTCTTCATCTCCGTATTTCCTTTCGGTTCGAACAATGGTGCCCGGATAACGACCCGCCCGTTCCGAGGGTGCGTGTCATCGCCCAAAAGGCCCTACGAGCGAGTCCGGCGTGATTTCCCGCCCGACTTCTGACAAAGTTCACTCCTGTTTTGTCCCCTTGATCGAAAATGGAGACAGGGTCATGGGTTCCTCCCGCAGAATCCTCGGCACGCTCGGTCTGCTGTCCTGCCTCACCCTTTCCGCGACCGCCCCGCTGGCGTGGGCGGCCCCCGGTCCCAAGGAGCTGCCCCGGGTCCCGTTCACCCAGCGTTACCAGGCCGTGCAGCACGGCGGGCTGGTACGGGCCTCCAACTCCGGCATCAGCTGCCGCCGGGAGGAGTCCCCGCAGGCCGAGCCCTGCGCCGACGTGAAGCGTGGGGCGGCCGGCGTCAACAGCGACTTCGAGATGTTCTACAGCGAGGTCGACAAGGACCCGGACACCTACAACTCCACCCGCGCCGAGCTCAAGGTCCCGCAGGGCGCGAAGGTCTCGTACGCCCGCCTCTACTGGGGCGGGAACCTGCGGGTGGGCGAGCAGAAGCCGCCGGAGGACAACGGCCGGGTGCTGGTCGCCGAGCCCGGCGGCGCGTACAAGGAGGTCCTGGCCGACACGGTGATGGGCCACCGCTCGGACGCGGGCAGCGACGCCTACCAGGCCTCCGCCGACGTGACCCCGCTGGTCCGCAAGGGCGGCGCGGGCATGTGGACGGTGGCCCAGCTCAACATCGCCATGGGCCACTCCGAGGTGGGGGCCTGGGGCGGCTGGACGCTGGTCGTCGCCTACGAGCACCCGCAGGAGCCGCTGCGCCGGATCTCGCTGTGGGACGGCTTCGAGGGGATCGCCGCCCGCGCCGGGGACGGGACGGTCGAGATCGAGGGCCTGAACGCGCCGCCCGGGTCCGCGGGCCGGGTCGGGGTGGTCGCGTACGACGGGGACCGGGGCACCCTCGGGGACTCACTCACCGTGACGGCCGACAGCGGGCGCCGGGTGAGCCTCAGTGACGGAGAAAATCCTTTTAATGATGTTATGAATTCCACGATCACGGAATTCGGTGGCCAATCGTTCGTGCGACAGCCCGAACACATGAACAATCTCGGATATGACGCGGACGTGTTCGACCTGAGTCCCGCCCTGTCCGGTGGCGCCCGCAGCCTGAACTTCAGGTTCACGGGTGAAAGTCAGGGTCATTTCCTCGGTGTGCTCTTCGTTCAGACAGACGCGCGCCGCTGAACGTAGGAGACCACTCCACGTGCCCACACAACCTCGGGCGGCACAGCCCACGACCGTCCTCCATCTCGTACAGCCCGTCGACGGCGGGGTGGCCAGGGTCGTCACCGACCTCGTCCGCGCCCAGACCGCCGACGGCCTCCGCGCCGTCGTCGGCTGCCCGCCCGGCGGCACCCTCGGCGACGCCGCCCGTTCCGCGGGCGCCGAGGTGCTCACCTGGCGGGCCGGGCGGTCCCCCGGGCCCGGGCTGCCCGCCGAGGTGCTCGGCGCCCGAAAGCTGCTCCGCCGGGTGCGGCCCGACCTGCTGCACGCCCACAGCGCCAAGGCCGGACTCGCGGGGCGGCTCGCCGCGCGCGGCTGCGTCCCCACCGTCTTCCAGCCGCACGCCTGGTCCTTCGACGCGGTCGGCGGGGCCACCGGCGCGCTCGCCCTGCGCTGGGAGCGGTACGGGGCCCGCTGGGCCGACCGGGTGCTCTGCGTCAGCGAGGCCGAACGCCGCGCGGGCGAGGCCGAGGGCGTCACCGCCCGCTGGTCGGTGATCCGCAACGGCGTGGACCTGGACCACTTCCGCCCCGGCGGACCGGACCCCGGACAGGACCGGGCCCGGGCCCGCGCCGAACTGCCGCTGCCCGCCGCCTTCCGGGACAGCCTGGCGGACGGGGGTCCGCTCGCCGTCTGCGTGGGCCGGATCTGCCTCCAGAAGGGGCAGGACATCCTGCTGCGGGCCTGGCCGGAGGTGCTGGGCACGGTCCCCGGAGCCCGCCTCGCCCTCGTCGGAGACGGCCCCGACACCGAACGGCTGCGCCGCACGGCCCCACCCGGCGTGCTTTTCGCCGGCGCCGCCGCCGACATCCGACCGTGGCTTCGGGCCGCCGATCTCGTTGTACTGCCGTCGCGGTGGGAAGGCATGGCGCTCGCCCCGCTCGAAGCCATGGCCTGCGGTCGGCCGGTCCTGGTCTCCGACGTCAGCGGCGCCCGGGAGAGCCTGCCGCCCGGCCAGGGACGCCCGTGCCTGGTGCCGCCGGAGGACCCGACGGCGCTGGCCAAGGCCCTGGGACGGCTGCTCGCCGAGCCGCGGCTCCTCGCCGAACTGGGGGAGCAGGCCCGGCAGCACGCCCGGACCGACTTCGACGTGCGGCGGACCACGGAAGCGGTCACCGGCCTGTACCACGAACTGCTGGGCAGGCCCCGGCCCTTGAACCAGGAGCGCATCAGCCGATGACGATGGACAGCGCACCCGCCCGGCACACCGGGCAGGGCGGCACGGGGCCCGCCGGCGGCAGCGCCTTCGCGCCCGCGCCACACGTGGCGGCCCGCCGCTCCGCGACCGCCATCCACCCCCCGCGCGGGCCCAGGACGGACCAGGCCAGGTCCGCCGTGCGCCCGCAGCGGGTCCGTCGCCGCGGCCGGGTGCTGCCGCTGCTCACCGCCGACGCGCTGGCCGCCGCACTCACGGCGACGACCCTGCCCGGACCGGCGCTGCCGGCCCCGGTGGCGGTGCCGGCCGTCGCCGCCCTCCCCTTGCTGCTCGCCGCGCTGCACGCGCAGGCCGGGCTGTACCGGCCGCGTCTCGCGCCCTCCGCGCTCCTCGAACTGCCCGTGCTGGCCGGCCGGTCCGCCGTCCTGTGGTGCGGGGCGGCCGCCGTACTGGCCGCCGTCGACCCGGCCCGGGCCCTGGGCTGGAACGCCCTCTTCACCGCCGTCTGCCTCCAGGTCGTCCTGGCCTGCGCGGGACGCGGCCTCGTCAACCAGCTCCGGCGCCGCGCCGCCGTCCGCCGGCCCGCCTCCGCCCTCGTCGTCGGACCCGGCGCCGGGGCGGGCGCGGTGGCCGCCGCCCTCCACAGCCGCCCCGAGTTCGGGCTGCGCCCGGTCGGCCTCGCCGACACCTCGGCCGGCGCCGAGGCCGACAGCGGCGCCCTGCCCTACCTCGCCACCCACGAGGACATCCGGCGCGCGGTCATCCAGAACTCCGTCCGGCACGCGGTGTTCACCCGTCCGCCGGAGGCCGACGAACGCACCGCCTCCCTCGTCCGGCTCTTCCACGACCACGGCTGCCGGCTGTGGCTCGCCGACCCGGCCGGCACCGCCAAGGTCACCGGGATGCGCCTCGCGCACCCCGCCGACCAGCTGTGGGGGTACGCCGTGCAGCCGCTGCTGCCGCGCCCGGCGCGGCCGTTGGAGCGCTGGGCCAAGCGGGGCATCGACTCGGTGCTCGCGCTTCTCGCGCTGGTCGCCGCCGCACCCGTGATGGGTCTGTGCGCGCTGGCCGTTCGGCTCTGGGACGGGCCGGGGGTGATCTTCCGGCAGGAGCGGGTCGGCCTGTACGGGCGCCCCTTCACCCTGCTGAAGTTCCGTACCCTGCGCGCCGACGAGCACGAGGCCGCCACCCGCTGGACCGTCGCGGGCGACCGCGGGATGAGCCCGGTGGGCTCCTTCCTGCGCAAGTCCTCGCTGGACGAGCTGCCGCAGCTGTGGAACGTCGTGCGGGGCGACATGAGCCTGGTCGGCCCGCGGCCCGAACGGCCCTTCTTCGTCGCCAAGTTCTCCACCGTCCACCCCGGCTACGAGGCCCGCCACCGGATGCCCGTCGGCATCACCGGCCTCGCCCAGATCAACGGCCTGCGCGGGGACACCTCCATCGAGGACCGGGCCCGCTTCGACAACCACTACATCGACACCTGGTCGCTGTGGCAGGACCTGTGGATCCTCGCCCGCACCGCGGCCTCCTTCTTCCGCTTCCGGCTGGGGGGCAGCTGATGAGCCTCGTCGTCTCCGGTCACCGGGCCCCGCCCGGCCTGCCGGTCCTGCTGCGCCGGCACTGGCCGCTGCTGCCGCTCGCCGCGACCGTGCTGTTCCTGCTCGCCCCGCTCCCGGCGGGGGACGCGACCGCCTCCGGGAAGGTCGGCCCGGCCGACGCCGCCTCGCTGCTGCTGGCGTTCGTCTGCGCGGTGCAGGCCCTGCGCGGCCGGGTGCGGGCGCTGACCCCGCTCGGCGTGCTCGTGCTCGGCACCCCGGCCGTGGGCCTCGCCGTCGCCACGATGACCGCGGGTGATCCGTACGCCGCCCTGCCGGGCTTCGTCCGCTACCTCCAGGTCTTCGTGCTCGTCCCGGCGGCCGTGGTGCTCCTGGTGCGCGACGCCGCGGAGTTCCGGCTGGCCGCCGGGTGCTTCGTGGTCCTGGCGCTGGTGCAGGGCGCGGTGGGGGTCGTGCAGTACGCCACCCACACCGGGGCCTCCTACCAGGGCCAGGACGTCCGTGCCGTGGGCACCTTCGGCCCCGGTGACGTCATGGGCATGGCCACCGTGGTGGCGTACGGGCTGATCGTGGCCACCGCGGTCGGGCTGGCGCCCGGGCTGCCGCGGCGGGTCCGGCGGATCGGCGGGGGCGTGGCACTGGTGCTGGTGCTGCCGCTGGTGCTGTCGTTCAGCCGGGGCGTGTGGATCGCCACCGCCGGCGCGGCGGTGCTCGTCATGGTGCTGGCCGGGATCCGGCGGGCGCTGAAGGTGCTCCTCGCGCTCGCCGCGGCGGGCGTGGTCCTGGTGGGCGGGTTCGGGGTCGGCTCCGACATGGTCGCCGAGCGGCTGACCTCCATCACCCAGGTCTCCAGCGCCCCCGACCAGTCGGTGACCGACCGCTACACGATGTGGGCCGCGGCCGAGTCCATGTGGCGCGAGCGGCCCGCGGTGGGGGTGGGGCTCAAGGGCTTCCCGGCCAACCGCGACGGGCACTCCTCGCTGGGGCTCTCCTCCGGCAGTGACACCGCGGGCGCGGGACAGGCGTACCTGCGCCAGCCGCTGCTCTCCCCGCACAACATGTACCTGCTGGTCCTGAGCGAGCAGGGACTGATCGGGCTGGTCGCGCTGGCGGGCGGCTGGGCCGCGCTGCTCGTGGCAGGGCTCCGGCGGCTCGCCGCCGGCGAGGGCATGCGGGACTGCGGGCTGATCGCGACCGGGCTGTTCGTGTGGCAGCTGACCGACTTCCTGTACGCGGACATCGGGGGGCCGTCCACCGTCCTCACCGGGGTGATCATCGGCCTGGCGGCCTGGTGGGCGCTGCCCTCCCCGCAGGACGCGGATCCACCGCGCGGGGCGGCCGCGCCGTCCGGCGCGGTCGCCGGTGCGGGTGCACGGGGTAGGGCCCCCGGGGTTGCGGCCCGCCCGTGACGGACACCACGCCTTGGCGGCCCGCCGCCGGCCCCCCGGCCGGGGCGGGCCACGCCCGTGTCCCGGGCGCCCCCACCGGCACGCCCCGCCCGGGCACGGCCCCCGCGGCCCAGGGCGGCACCGGTGCGCCCGGCCCGGTCCGGGGCCCGGTCCTGCCCGGCACGGCTCCCGGCCAGGAGCCGCCCGCGCCCGGCTCGACGGACCCCGGTTTCGTCGCCGGCGCCCTGCCGGCGCGGGGCTCCGCGGCGGCGGCCCGTGCGACGGGAGCCCCCGCGCCGTCGGATCCGGGCTTCGCCGCCCGCGCGGTGCCCGGGCGCGGCATCGTCGCGGGGGCGTCCCGTGCGGCCGCAGCCCCCGCGGCGCCGGGTGCGCGAACCCGGGGTCCGGCGGACCCCGGGTTCGTCGCCGGCGCCGTGCCCGGCGCCGAGCCGGCCGTACGGCAGCCCGTGTTCGGCTCCGCCGGTTATCCCGGCGGCGCCTCGGGACGGCGCAGCGTACGGGTGCCGGCGCGCGCCACGATCGCGCCGGCCGGCGCGCCCGGGGCCCAGGCGCCGGCGGCCGGCCGGCCCGGAAACGTCCGTCGCACGGGCGAGCCCTCCGGACCCGCCGCCCCCGACGGGTCCCCGGCGGCGCCCACCGGCGGCCGGTTCGGCAGGGCCCGCCGCGCCGGCCCGACTCCCGCCCCCGGCACCCCCGCCCCCGGCACCCCCGGCGGCAGCCGGGCGGCCGGGGCTGCCGAGCTCCCCGATCCCGCCACCCCCGGCGGGAGCCCGCCGCTCGGGCGGTTCCTGGCGAAGGCCGCCGCGGTCACCGCCGGGCTGACCGCCGCCGGCGCGCTGTTCGGGCTCGTGCGCGACCAGACCATCGCGCACCTCTTCGGGGCCGGGCACGACAGCGACGCCTTCCTGATCGCCTGGACCGTGCCCGAGATGGCCTCGACGCTGCTCATCGAGGACGCCATGGCGCTGCTGATGGTGCCCGCCTTCAGCTACGCCCTGGCCCGCCGGGCCGCCGGCCGGGCCGGCCTCACCCGCAAGGAGGCCCGCGCCCAGGACCCCGTACGGCTGCTCGTGGGGGCCACCCTGCCCCGGCTCGCCGTGTTCGTGGCCGCCGTCGCCTCCCTGCTCATCGTGGCCGCGCCGGCGGTCGTCGCCGTGCTCGCGCCCGGCCTGCCCGACCCCGAACTGGCCGTCCAGTGCACCCGGATGACGGCCCTGACCGTCATCTCCTTCGGCATCGCCGGATACTTCAGCGCAGCCCTGCGGGCCCACCGCTCCTTCGTGCCACCCGCCGCGATCTACGTCTCGTACAACGTCGGGATCATCGGCACCATGGTCGCCCTGCACGCCCTGTGGGGCGTGCGGGCGGCCGCCGCGGGCGTCGCCGTCGGCGGCCTGCTGATGGTCCTCGTCCAACTGCCCGCCTTCATCCGCAACGTCGGCTTCGGCCCGCCCCGCGCCAAGAGGGCCCCCCGCAGCCAGCGCGACCGCGACCGCCCCACCCTCATCGCCTTCGGGGTCATCGCCCCGGTGATCTTCTTCGCCGTCTTCCGGCAGTCGCAGGTGCTCGTCGAGCGGTTCCTGGCCGCCTCGCTCCCGCCCGGGGCGATCTCGCACCTCAACTACGCGCAGAAGGTCGCGCAGATGCCGATGGTGCTCTCCCTGATGATCTGCACCGTCACCTTCCCCGTCGTCGCCCAGGCCATGGCCGGCGGGGAGCTGGAGAAGGCCCGGCGCCGCGTCGAACAGGACCTCGCGCTGGCCTCGCTCGCCGTCCTCGTGGGCAGCGCCCTCGTCATCGGCTACGCGCCCCAGATCATCCAGGTCCTCTTCGAACGCGGCGCCTTCACCCACCAGGACACCCTCGCCACCGCCTCCGTCATGCGGGTCTACGGACTCGGACTCCTCGGCCACTGCCTCGTCGGGGCACTTTCCCGGCCCTTCTTCTCGACCGCCCGGCCCACCTGGTTCCCGGCGTTCGCGATGGGCGCCGGACTGCTCGTCAACATCGTGGCCGGAGCCTTCGCCGTCGGCTGGTGGGGCACCTACGGGATCGCCGCCGCCAACGCCGCCGGCATCTCCACCACCGCCGCCCTGCTGCTCACCGGCCTCGGCTCGCGGATCATCGCCATCCAGGTCCGCCGGGTCGCCGTCAGCATCGGACGGCTCGCCGTCGCCGCCGTCGCCGCCTGCGCCACCGGCTGGATCGCCGGGCCGATGATCCCCGACCCGATGCTCAGCGCCGCCCTCGGCTGCCTGCTGGTCCCGGCCATGTTCGGAGCCACCGGCACGGCCATACGCGCCCTCGAAGTCACCGCCCTGCCCGGTCAGATCTCCCAGTTCACGCAGAGGTTCCGCAATGTCCGCTGACACCGACACGGCCCCCGCCGCCGTGCTGGTCCCCGCCCGCCGGACCGCTTCGCCGTGGGTCCTGATGTACCACTCGGTCGCCGAGTTCACCGACCCCGCCGAGGACCCGTACGGGATCACCGTCACCCCGCAGACGCTGGAGGCCCAACTGCGGTGGCTGGAATCCCGCGGCCTGCGCGGGGTCTCGGTCGGCGAAGTCCTCCGCGCCCGCGCGGCCGGCCGCGGCGCCGGACTGGTCGGGCTGACCTTCGACGACGGCTACACCGACTTCCTCACGCACGCGCTGCCGCTGCTGCGCCGCCACGAGTTCACCTCCACCCTCTTCGTGCTGCCCGGGCGGCTCGGCGTGGACAACGTGTGGGACCCGCTGGGCCCGCGCAAGTCCCTGCTCACCGCCGAGGGCATCCGCGAAGTCGCCGACGCCGGACAGGAGATCGGCTCGCACGGGCTGCTCCACCAGGACCTCACCGCGGCCGCCGCCGACGTCCTCCAGCAGGAGCTCCGCGGCAGCCGCGACCTGCTGCGCGAGCTGACCGGAACCCTGCCCGAGGGGTTCTGCTACCCGTACGGACACCTCGACGCCCGGGTCGTCGACGCCACCCGCGCCGCCGGCTACGCGTACGCCTGCGCCATCGACCCCGGCCGGCTCGCCGGCCCGCACGCCCTGCCCCGCACCCACGTCAGCCAGGCCGACGGCGGCGCCCGGCTGCGGATCAAGCAGCTGCGCCACCAGGCCCGGGAGCTGCGTCGCCGGGCGGTGCACCGGTGAAGGCCCTGCACATCATCACCGGCCTCGGGGTCGGCGGCGCCGAGCAGCAGCTGCGACTGCTGCTGCGGCACATGCCCATGCAGTGCGACGTGCTGACGCTGACCAACCCCGGGCCGGTGGCCGAGGGGCTGCGCGCCGACGGGGTCCGGGTCGTGCACCTCGGCATGCGGGGCAACCGGGACCTGGGGGCGCTGCCGCGGCTGGTGCGGTTCATCCGGCGCGGCGAGTACGACCTCGTGCACACCCACCTGTACCGGGCCTGCGTGTACGGGCGCCTCGCGGCCCGGCTCGCGGGCACCCGGGCGACCGTGGCCACCGAACACTCCCTCGGCGAGGGCGAGATCGAGGGCCGGCCGCTGTCCGGCGGGGTACGGGCGCTGTACCTGGCCTCCGAACGCCTCGGCGCCGCCACCGTGGCCGTGTCCGACACCGTCGCCGCCCGGCTGGAGGCGTGGGGGGTGCCGGCCGCGCGCGTGCACGTCGTACCGAACGGGATCGAGGCCGCCCGCTTCCGCTTCGAGGAGGGCGTCCGGCGCTCCACCCGGGCCCGGACCGGCCTGCCCGAACGCACCTTCGTCGTCGGCGGGGTCGGGCGGCTCGTCCCGGGCAAGCGGTTCGACGTCCTGGTGCGGGCCGTGGCCGCGCTGCCCGGGGCGCACCTGCTGCTGGCCGGGGACGGGCCGGAGCGGGCGGGGCTGCGCCGGCTGGCCGCCGAGCTCGGCGCGCAGAGCCGGATCCACCTGCTGGGGGAGCGGGACCCGCTGGGCGACAGCGCGGACGGCCGCACCCCGGGCATCCCGGCGCTGCTGGCCGCCATGGACGTCTTCGTCTCCCCGTCGCGGGAGGAGGCCTTCGGGCTCGCGGTCGTGGAGGCGCTGGCCGCCGGACTCCCCGTGCTGCACGTGACCTGCCCGGCCATCGACGACCTGCCCGCGGCCCAGGCCCCCGGGGCCCGCCGCATCGGCACCGGCACGGAGGAACTGGTCGCGGCGCTGCGCGGGCACATGGAGGCGGGAGCGCGCCGGCTGCCCCCGCCGCCGGTGGTCCGCCGCTACGACATCGCCCGCAGCGCGCGGCAGCTGCTGGACGTGTACGACCTCGCCCTTGCGGCCGCGCCGGGCACCGCCGGGGCCGCCCGCAGCCCGGGCGCCCAGAGCACGCGGACCGTTCCGGGTGCTCCGGGCACTCCGGGTGCTCCGGGTGCCCTTGGCCCGTCGGGTCCGCCGGGCCCGGCCGGCCCGGACCCGACGCTGCCCGAACCGTCGTCGCCGGAGCCGTCGGTCCCGGGCGCGGCCGTGCCCGGGCGGGTGCCCGGCGCCGGGGCCGCCACCGGAACCGTCGTCGGTGCCCGGCGCAAGCCGGCGGCCCCCGGACCGGCGGAGCCGACCGGAACCGGCTGAACCGCCCCCTCCCCGAACCACCCCCACCCAGGAAGCGAGCACGCTCATGGCCGATACGACCGATCAGAAGAAGTCCGACAAGAAGCCCGAGCAGAAGCCGGAGCAGAAGGCCGAGCGGAAGAACGCCGAGCGGAAGCCGGACCACCGCTCCGAGCGCAGGGCGCGGCGGCGGCTGCCGAAGCCGCCCGCCTGGTGGCCGCTGCCCGTGTGCGCCGCGCTGGGGCTGGCGGCGGGCGGAACGTACGGGGTGCTCAAGACCCCCGAGTACGCCGCCACCAGCTACGTCGTCGCCGTGCCCGACGAGACCACCGAGCCGGCCACCGCCCTCGGCTTCGCGCAGGCGTACGCCCGGATCGCCACCAGCAGTTCCACCCTCGGCTACGCCCAGCCCCGCGCCGGCATCACCGCCCGTCAGCTGCGGACCCAGGTGCGGGCGGAGACCTCGCCCGAGTCCCCGATGATCGCCATCACGGGCACCTCGAAGAGCCCGTCCGAGGCCGCCGACATCGCGAACGCCGTGGCCGACGCCCTGTCGCTGAGCAGCAACCAGGCCGCCAAGAACACCGGGGTCCAGCTGCTCCTCTTCAACCAGGCCGTGGCACCGACCGAGCCCGCCTCCCCGTCCGCCGCCATCAGCGGCGCCGTCGGGATGTGCGCCGGCGGCCTGCTCGGCGGCCTGTGGCTGCTCGCCCGGCCGGGACGGGCGCGGCGCTCCGAGGAGCCCGGGGACGGACCCGTCGTCCAGGCCCCGGCCCGGGCCGGGGCCGCGGCGCCGGCCGAGCCCGCGGTGGCCTCCCCGGTCGAGGAGTACGCCTCGCTTCCCGCCCAGGGTGAGCCCACCTCGGCCAAGGAGAAGGAGTCCGTGCGATGAGTTCGGGCTCCGCCGGGGCCCTGTCGGTGACGCTGTGCCGCGACCCCCGGCAGTTCGCCGCGCTGGAAGAGTCGTGGAACCGGCTCTTCCGCGGCTGTCCCACCGCCACCCCCTTCCAGAGCCACGCCTGGCTGCACTCCTGGTGGCTGTCGTACGGGAAGGACGGCCGGCTCCGGATCGTCCTCGTCCGGCGCGGCGAGGAGCTGGTCGGCGCGGCCGCGCTGATGCTCGTCCACCGGCCGATGCCGCTGCTGGTGCCGCTCGGCGGCCCCATCACCGACTACTTCGACGTGCTCGTGGCCGCGGAGCACGCCGAGGAGGTCGTGCCGGCGCTGGCCCACGGGCTGCACCGGGCCGCCCGCCGGGCCGTCGTCGACCTGCGGGAGGTGCGTCCCGGGGCGGCCGCGGAGGAGCTGTACCGGCAGTGGCCCGGCGCCCGCGCCAGGCTCGCCGACTCCACGTGCATGGAGCTGCCCACGCTGCCCTTCGACGAGCTGGTCAAACGGATGCCGGCCTCCGGCGCCCAGCGGGTGCGGGCCAAGCTGCGCAAGACCGACGCGGCCGGGATCGAGGAGCACGAGGTCACCGAGCAGGAAGTACCGCGTGCCGTACGGACCCTGCTGCGGCTGCACGAGAAGCAGTGGCGCGGCCGCGGGGTGACCCCCGAACACCTGAGGCCCCGCTTCGCCGAGCACCTGACCCGGGCCACCCGGCGGATGGTCCGGGCGGGGGAGGGCCGGCTGACGGAGTTCCGGCTGGAGGGGAAGGTGGTGGCGGCCAACGTCACGCTGCTGTCGGCCGGACTCAGCGGCGGCTACCTCTACGGGGCCGACCCGGACCTGCGGACCCGGAAGGTGGACGTGGCGACGCTGCTGCTGCGCTACGAGGCCGGGCGGGCCCTCGCCGAGGGCAGGCCGGTGGTGAGCTTCCTGCGCGGCAACGAGCCGTACAAGAACCACTGGCGGCCCGAGACGGTCGTGAACCAGCGGTTCCTGCTGGCCACCAGCGCGCTCGCGCCCCTGCTGCGGCTGCACGAGTCGCAGCTGACGGGGCGCGAGCGGGCGGTGGACGCGCTGCGGGAGGCGTTGCCGGCCGCCAGGGACTGGCGGGCGCGGCTCAACGAACTGCGGGTGCGATGACCGCTCTAGAAGGGCCAGAAGCCGTAGCCCTTGCCCCAGTCGAGCGTGATGCAGACCGACTGCCTGCCGACCAGCTTGGAGAGCCACTCGCCGAAGTTGAGCGGCAGGCACCACTGCGAGCTGTTGACCGGCGGTTGCGGTTGCGGCAGGGGCTTCGGCGGCGTGGGCTCGGGCTTCGGCACGGCGGGCGTGGGCACGACGGGCGCAGTGGTGGGCGAGGGCGACTGGGCCGGGACCTCGGGGCTCGGGGCCACGGGCGTGGGCTCGGGGACCTCGGGCGACGGCGTGGGCACCGCGGGTGTCGGGACGAGCGGGCTGGGCGTGACCGGCAGCGGCACCTCGGGCTTCGGGGTGACGGGGCTCGGGGCGACCGGCGCGGGCACCTCGGGCTTCGGGGTGACGGGTGCCGGGACCTCGGGGCTCGGGCTGACGGGCGCCGGGACCTCGGGCTTCGGCGTCACCGGGCTCGGCGTCACGGGGAGGGGGGCCACGGGCGAGGGCTCGGGGACCTCGGGCGTCGGGACCTGCGGCGTCGGGATGCCGGGAGTGGGGACCGAGGGCGTGGGGATCTGCGGGGTCGGGATCCCGGGCGTCGGGAGGGACGGCGTGGGCACGACCGGCGTGGGCACCACGGGCGTCGGGACCACCGGGGTCGGGACCACGGGCGTGGGCACCACCGGCGTCGGGATCACCGGTCCGGGCCGCTCGGGCGTCAGCGCGTCGCGGAAGACCTTCGCGGACTCCGGGTTCTGCTTGCACTGCCACACGCCGTGCGG